>NZ_LGDO01000028.1:0-28215 GCF_001279805.1 Streptomyces sp. XY431 | reverse complement strand
CGGCACGCCCGGACCACCCACCCCGGAGGCCCCATGACGACCGTCGAGATCCCCGGCTCCAAGTCCGTCACCGCACGCGCGCTGTTCCTGGCCGCCGCCTCCCCGCCCGGGCCAGCACGGTCCGGGCCCGCCAGAGATGAGGAACCCGTGCCCGAGAGCAGCACCGGCGCGGCCCCCGAGGCCGCCGGCACCGACCGGCTGGCCTTCCGCGCCGCCACCTCCGCCGATGTGCCCGCCCTGCTGGACCTGGTCGAGTCCGCCTACCGGGGCGACACCAGCCGGGCCGGCTGGACCACCGAGGCCGACCTGCTGGCCGGGCAGCGCACCGACACCGAGGGCGTCACCGCGGCCGTCACCCACGCCGACGGCGTGGTGCTGCTCGCCGAGCTGGACGGCGAGCTGCTGGCCTGCTGCCAGCTGGAACGCCGGGGCGGGCGCGCCTACTTCGGCATGTTCTCGGTGCGCCCCGGCCGTCAGGGCGGTGGCCTCGGCCGGGCCGTGCTCGCGCGGGCCGAGCGGTACGCGGCCGAGGAGTGGGGGGTGGTCGAGATGGAGATGACGGTGATCGAGCAGCGCTCGGAGCTGATCGCCTGGTACGAGCGCCGGGGCTTCCGGCGCACCGGCGACTACTCGCCGTTCCCGTACGGCGACGAGCGCTTCGGCATCCCGCTCCGCCCCGACCTGCGGTTCGAGAAGCTGACCAAGGAGATTACCGTCCGGTAGTGGTGACATGACGTCAGGTGGTGTACGAATCTGACGTCATGTCAACTCCCTGACCTGGGGCGATGCCCGACCGTCCGGCCCGATGATCGATTGGTCCAGACCAACGTGAGAGGCTGACCGGCGAAAGGCCACGTTCCGTCCCAGCTCAGGGGGGCCATTCCGCATGCCCGCACACCATGGCAACGCCGTGTCAGCGCCCGACCGGGAACCGCACCACCCCGGGTACCGAATACCCGACGGCGGGCCCGAAAGCCGTCATGACAGCCAACTCGCCGACCGTCCCGGGGCGTCTCCCGGCACGCGTCCCGGCACCCGTACCGACACGCGTCCCGGTATCCGTCCCGACATGCGCGCCGACATGCGCGCCGACGACGACCTGTCGCGCCTGCCGAGTCCGCCCGACGACGAGGAGCTCTACTGGTACTTCGGTCCGCAGCGCCGCTGGGTGCTGCTCTGCGCCACCCTCTCCTACGCCGGCGCCACCGCGACACTCGGCCTGTTCGCGCTCAGCCGCCCGCTGCTCTGGCCGTTCCTCGCCCTCACCGTGCTCAACGCCGCGACCTGGCTGCTCTCCGTCGTCGACGGACAGCGCTCCCGCCGCTTCACCCGCGACTCGCACGACCTGCTGGTCCGGGCCTGGCGCCCCGTCCGGCACCCGGGCGTCGACCTCCTGCTGCCCACCGCCGGCGAACCGCTCGCCGTCCTGGACAACGCCTACCGGCACACCGCCGCCGTCCGGTGGCCCGGCGAGCTGACCGTCCTGGTCCTCGACGACGCCGCCCGGCCCGAGGTGCGTGAACTCGCCGAGTCCTACGGCTTCGAGTACCGCAGCCGCCCCGACCGGGGCCGCTTCAAGAAGGCCGGCAACCTCAACCACGGCCTGGTCGAGGGCACCGGCGACATCATCGCCGTCCTCGACGCGGACTTCTGCCCGCGCCCGGACTTCCTGCAGCACCTGGTGCCGTACCTCGACGATCCGGACATCGGCATCGTGCAGAGCCCGCAGTGCTTCGACACCGACGCCGGGATGTCCTGGCTCGAACGCGCGGCCGGCGCCACCCAGGAGATCTTCTACCGCTGGATCCAGCCCTCCCGGGACGCCCAGGACGGCACCGTCTGCTGCGGCACCAACGCGCTCTACCGGCGCGCCGCACTCGAACGCGTCGGCGGCTTCGCCGAGATCGACCACAGCGAGGACCTCTACACCGGCCTCTCGCTCGCCCGCGCCGGGTGGACCACCCGGTACGTGCCCGCGCTGCTCGCCAAGGGCATGTCGCCCACCGGCCTGCCCGCCTTCATCAGCCAGCAGTACCGCTGGTGCCTCGGCTCGCTGGCCCTGGTCGGGGATCCCGACTTCCGGCGCGGCCCGCTGCCCCGCTCGGCCCGGCTCTGCTTCTGGAACGGCATCCTCGGCTACCTCACCAGCGCGGTGAACGTCTTCGCCGTGCCGCTGCCGGCCCTGATCATGCTGTTCTTCCGCCCCGACGAGATCGCCCCCTGGCAGGTACTGCCGTTCCTGCCGCCGATCTGGGTCGCGCTCGTCCTGCTCCCCGCGATGTCCCGCACCCACTGGCGCTTCGAGGTCACCCGGGTCCAACTCCTGGGCGGGCTCTGCCATGTGGTGGCCATCGCGCACGCGCTGCGCCGCCGCAGCGCCGACTGGGTGCCCACCGGCGCCGTCTCCGGCGGCACCGCGCTGGCCCGTACCGTCGCCCGGATCGGCGTCGGCTGGCTCGGCCTGGTGGTCGTCGCGGGCGTGGTCGGACTCGTCCGCGCCGTCAACTCCTACGGCTGGCAGCCCTTCTGGGCGCTCGCCGGACTGCTCGCGCTCACCACCTACACGGTCGTTCCGCTGATCGGCGCGCTCTGGCCGCTGGTCCGCGGTGGCAACGGCGCCACCGTCGCGGACCTCGCCCGGCCGTCCGACCGTCAGGGCAACCGGCGGTCCGACCGTGCGTCCGACCTGCGCTTCGGGCCCGCCGAGGCGGTCGCCGTCACCGCGGTGCTGCTGCTCTGCGGCCTGCTGGCGTCCGGCTGGGCCGACCCGCTGATTTTCTGACGTTCCGTCAGTTCTACTTCCTCCCACGATCGTTACGCTTCGCCCTTCCTTGCGCGTCGCCCCACCGGCGCGGACTGCCGGCCGGCCGCCCCATCGGCCCGCCGGCCCCCGACCACCGCTGCCAGCCCCTGCAAGGAGCTTCGCCGTGCCCACGGCCGTACCACCAGGCGCCGAGCCGTCGCGCGCCCTCGTCCCGACCGACGTCCTCTCCTCCTCGTCCACCGCCGAACCTGTCACCGCTCGTGCCGGTGCCGCCGAGCCCACCACCGCTCGTGCCGGTGCCGCCCGGCCTGACTCGGCCGGACCCGCCACCGCCGGACCCGCCACCGCCGAAGCGCGGCCGAGGGCCGCCTTCCGCCCCGACATCGAGGGCCTGCGCGGCGTCGCCGTGCTCTCCGTACTCGCCTTCCACGCGGCCGTCCCCGGCCTCACCGGCGGTTACGTCGGCGTCGACGTCTTCTTCGTCGTCTCCGGCTTCCTGATCACCGGACTCCTCCTCGCCCGCCCCCTGGGCCTGTGGGACTTCGCCGCCCGCCGCGCCCGCCGCATCCTGCCCGCCGCCGCCGTGGTCCTGGTCGCCACCGCGCTGGCCGGCGGCGCCCTGCTCGACCCGCTGCGCGGCACCGACCTCGCCCGGGACCTGATCGCCGCCGCCGGACAGTTCTCCAACTGGCGCTTCGTCGGCCAGCAGACCGACTACCTGGCCGCCGAACACGACCCCAGCCCGCTCCAGCACTTCTGGTCACTGGGGGTGGAGAACCAGTTCTACCTGCTCTGGGGCGTCCTGCTGCTCGGCCTCGCCCGACTGTTCGCCGGACACCGCCGCCGCACCGTCACCGCCGCCACCCTGACCACCCTCGCCGTCGGCGGCGTCTCGCTGCTGCTCTGCGTCCGCTGGACGGCCGGCTCCGCGCCGCTCGGCTACTTCTCCACCGCGAGCCGCCTCTGGGAGTTCGCCGTCGGCGGCTGCGTCGCCCTCGCCGCACCGGCCCTGACCACCCGGCTCGCCCGCGGCGGCCCCGGCGCCCGCCTCGGCGGCGGGCTGCTGCGCGTCCTCGGCTGGGCCGGCGCCGCCGCGCTCCTCACCGCCGTCCTCCGGTACGACCGCGACACGCCCTTCCCCGGCGCGGCCGCCCTGCTGCCCGTGCTCGGCACCGCCGCCTTGCTGCTGGCAGGCCCCGCGCACCGCGCGCTCGCCGCCGGTGACGCCGGCCGACTGCTCGCCACCCGTCCGCTGCGGGCCGCCGGGCGCCTCTCCTACGCCTGGTACCTGTGGCACTGGCCGGTGCTGACCATCGCCCAGGCCCGCTGGGGCGCCCTGCCCTGGACCACGCTGGCCGCCCTCACCGCGGCCGCCGCCGTCCCGGCCTGGCTCACCCTGCGGCTGGTCGAACAGCCGCTGCGGTACGGCAGCAGCCCGGCCCCGCGACGGGGCCTCGCCGTCGGCGCCAGCGCCCTGGTCATCCCGCTGATCGCCGGCCTCACCCTGGGCGGCGGCACGGTCCGCGCGCTCGGCGACCCCGACCGCGCGGCCGTCGCCCCGGCCGGCGCGGTGGACGGCCCCGGCCTCCTCGCCCCCGGCACCCGAGTGCTGACGCTCACCCCCTCGCTCGCCCGGGCCCGCGAGGACTTCCCGCCCGGCAAGGGCTGCGAGATCCCGCTCGGCGCCGAGACCAGCCCGCGCTGCTTGTTCGGCGCGGAGTCCAGCCCCGACCGGATCGTGCTCATCGGCGACTCGCACGCCGGCCAGTGGATCTCCGCCGCCCTGGCGATGGCCGAGCAGCGGCAGTGGGCGCTGGAGGTGCTGGTCAAGCCGGGCTGCCCGCTGGCCACCCTGACGGTGCGCAACAACGTGCTCGGCCGCACCTTCGAGGAGTGCGACCGCTGGCGGGAGAACACCTTCACCCGGCTCACCTCCGGTCCCAAGCCCCGGCTGGTGCTGATGGCGGGCCTCAACCGGTACGGCGGCCAGGACGAGCGCACCGAGGGCTGGACCCGCACCCTCGACCGCCTCACCGCCCTCGGCACACCGCTCGCCTACCTGGGCGACACCCCGATGCCCGGCAAGGACATCCCGACCTGCCTGGCCGGCTCCGACGGCCGCTCGGACGCCTGCTTCTTCCCGCGCGGAACGGCCTTCGAACGCGACCCGCTGCTCGACGGCGGCCTCGCCGAGCGCTACCGGGTCCGGGCCCTGGACCTCGGCCCGCTGCTCTGCCCCGGCCCCGGCCCGGACTGCCCGGCCGTCCTGGAGGGCGTGATCCTCTACCGCGACACCGGCCACATCACCGACACCCTGGCCCGCGTCCTCGCCCCGCGCCTCGACCACGCCCTGCTCGGCCCCGGCGCCGTCTCCTGACACCCGGCCCGGCGACGTTTCCCGGCACCGTTTCCCGCAACCGTCTCCTGACACCCGGCCGCCCGCCCACCGCTTCCGGTGGGCGGGCGGCCCTCGTCGTCCTGCCGGACCGTTGCGCGCCGATCCCGGTCCCGGTCCCGCCTCAGCCGTAGATGCCTCGGCAGAGGCGGGCCTGCTCGGAGCCGGCCGGCCAGCGGCCGAAATGCTCGGCCTGGTCGCAGATCGTGCCGCCGCCCGCCCCTGCCCCCGCCCCCGGCGCGGCGGGCGCCGCCGCGGTGGGGGCGTGCGTGGGGGCGGGGGCGGCGGAATTTGCCGCGGGTGCCGGGGTGGGCGCCGGCGCGGCCGGGCTGCCGGGGGCGCGGGTCGCCCGGGTGGGCGCCGGGCGTGGTGAACGGCTCGGCTTCGGCCGGGGGCTTCCCGCGACGTCGCCCCCGTCGGTGCCGGGCACGGCCCCGGCCGGGGGGCCGCCCGCAACGACCTGGCCCGCCTCCGGCCCGCCGGGTGCCGGTGCGGGCGGCGGCGGGCCCTCGTTGCTCGTCGGCGACGGCAGCGGGGAGGGCGCCGGGACCGGCAGCAGACCGGTGGTCGGCGAGACGGCCGGGGACGGCGCGAGCGGCGGCGTCGTCGAGGGGCCGGGGAAGGCCACCACCCCGGACGACTCCTCGCCCGACCCGGGCCCGCACATCGCCAGCACCGCCGCCATCCCGGCGACGATCCCGACGGCGCTCGCCGCCCACGTCCGGCGGCGCCGACGCCGCTCCGCCGCGGTGGCCTCCGCCATCGCCTCCCACGGCGGTGTCGGGACGGGCACCGGAGGCGGGACCGGCACCGGCGGTGGCTGCCAGGCCGGGGTCGGCCACTGCCACTGCGCGGCGCCCGCGCCTGCCGCGCCCGCCGCTGCGCCTGTCGTCGGGGCCGCCGTCGGGGCCGCTCCTGCCGCCGCGACCGGACCGGTCCTCGGTCCGCCGCCCGCCGGGGTACTGCCGTCTGCCGCCTGCCCGCTCATGTCCTCGTCCTCCTGCCGTCGTCCACCGCCGCCCGTCCGCGCGTGGCCTGCCGGGTGGGCCGGGGTATGCCGGGTGGGCCGGATGGGCCGCTCCGCGCGGCGGCCGTCGCAGGCCCCCGCTCGCGCTGCTCAACGAGCCTGCCGACGGCGGGACATGACCCGGACGAGAGTTCCGGAGGGCGCCCCGGCCGGATCCGGGCCGCCGTCGTACGCTGCCTGCCGCAGCCCGGGTGCGCCGCCGGGAGGTCCGCCACATGCTGGGGGCATGGAAACGAACAACACGTCCGGTACGGCGAAACCCCTGGTCGAGGTCGCCGAGTTCCGCACCGACAGCCGGTACCGGCTGGTCCGTTTCGAGGGCCACGGCTGGGAGCCGCTCGCCCCGGAGGAGTTCGAACCGCGGATCCACCAGCTCTTCCCCGACCTCGACCCGCGCGATCCGGACCGCGTCCACTGGGTCGACCGGCCCTGGGAATGGCCGGCCTGGCACCCGGGTGAAGCCTGACCGCAGGTGTGAAGGGCGCCAGGTGTGATGTTGACGCGGCCCCTTGACGCGGTCCCTTTGACGCGGCGGTCCGGGCCGGGCCGTTCCAGCCTCGCGCGCAGGCAGCCAGGGCGGACAATTCGGTGGCCCGGTCCGGAGCGCGAGTGCGACGATCGCCGGATGGGTGCACTGGACGCGGTGGCGGCGAGGGTGGCCGGTGGGGCCGGGGTGGAGTTCCGGCCGAGTGGCTCGTCGATGATTCCGCTGATCCGCAGCCGGCAGTCGGTGCGCGTGGTCCCGGCCGATCCGTCGAAGCTGGAGGTCGGTGACATCGTGCTGGCCAGAGTCGCCGGCACGGTCTACCTGCATCTGGTGTCGGCCCTGGACCACGCCAGGAGGCGGGTGCAGATCAGCAACAACCGGGGCCGGGTCAACGGCTGGACCGGACACGACCGGGTCTTCGGCATCTGCGTCGCGATCGACGGCGTTCCCCGGCCCGGCGTGGCGGGGAAGTCCCGGCCCGCCGACCCGGACGGCGCCCGCTGAGCGGTCGCGGTCACCGGGCGGTCGTGGGCACGGGGCGGTCGCGGTCACCGAGTGGTCGTGGGCACCGGGCGGCCGCGGTCACCGGCCGAGCAGGGCCTTCAGGGTCCGCGCGGTGGCACGGGGGAAGGCGGTGTTCCCGTTGTGCCCGCCGGGGAAGGCGACCGGTTCGGTGCCGAGCAGTTCGGCCAGGGCCAGCGCGCAGCGGTAGGTGTGCACGTCCGGGCGGGTGGTGCGGCCGGTGGCGGGGAGGACGCGGGTGCCGGAGTGTCGCGCGGCGGCGGCCAGCTCGGCCGGGCCGAGCCCGTCGGTGGTGACGGCGGTGAACTCGGTGCCGATGAAGAAGTCGAAGTTGGCCACCCGGCGGGGCGTCATCGGCTGCGGGGTGAGGCCCTCCTCGGTGGTGTCGTGCCGGGGGTCGATGCCCAGGTGCCGGGCGATCGCGGGGAAGGCCGCCGCCGCGCCCCCGCTGGCGTGCGCCTCCTGGATGGCGAGGAGTTCCGCGACATGCTCGGCACGGTCCGCCGGGGGCAGCAGGTTCGGCACCACGGGCTCGTGCGCGATCAGGGTGCCGAGGACGCCCGGGTGACGGGCCAGCACCTGGAGGCCGATCGCGGCGCCCATGCTGAACCCGGCCATCAGGGCCGGCTCGGGAGCCGCCCCGCCGGTTCCGTCCGGGCCCGTGATCCGGGCGGCCTCGGCGAGCAGCAGCGCGACGTCGTCGGAGTGGTCGGCCATGGTGACCGGCCGGGCGGGGTCGTCGAGCGTGCTGCGGGAGAGGCCGCGGCGGTCGTAGGTGACGACGGTGAAGGTGTCCGTGAGGTGCGGGACGAGGTCGACGGTGCGGTCCGCGTCGCCCTCGCCGCTCTGCGAGAGCAGCAGGACGGGGCCGCTGCCCGCGATCCGGTAGTGGAGGGTGGCGCCGGGGACGGGGAGCGTGCCTTCGGTGGCGGTGCTCCCGGAAGCGGTGGTGGTGGTCATGGCGGTGGGTGTCCCTTCGGTGGCAGTGCCGGTGCTGTCAGGCCGGCCCGACCGACACTAGAGCATCGAGAAAGATGTATCAATAGAGATGCATCTAACTCGATCAATCTTTTTCAATGCATCGAGGCCGATGTAGCCTGGCGGCCATGAACGGAGTCGAGCTGTTCCTCCTGGGCCGCACGCTGATGAAGGTCGGTGAGCAGGCCATGCCCGAACCGGCCACCGGCTCGCGCGGCTCGGTCCGCTCGGTCCTGGTCACCCTGGGCGAGATCGTCGCCAGCCCGGGGACGACCGTCGGCGAGATCGCCGCCCGCACCGGTCTGCCGCAGAGTCAGGTCTCCACCGCCGTGGCTCGGCTGGTGGAGGCAGGCTCGGTCGAGACCGAGCCCGACCCCGCCGACCGCCGCCGACGGCTCGTTCGACCCGCCGCCGAACCCTCGGACCGGGTCGCCGAGGTCCGGACCGCCACCGTCGACGACGCCCTCGCGGCCGCCCTCGCCGGACCCGACGGCGCCGCCCCGGACCCGGCCGCCCTGCGGGCCGTCACCGAGGCGCTGGCCACCCTCGCCCGGCACCTCGCCCCCGGCCGCCCGGTCCCGCCGGTGGGGTGACTCCGCGCGGCCTTTGCCCGCTCGTTGGAACGGCCGTTCGTACGGCGTGGCTTCCGCTCCGGGCCGTGATCCCCTAGCGTGCCGCGCATGACCAGCAGTCACTCCGCCGGCCCGGACAGGCCGCGAAACGGACGTTCCGCCCGCACCGCCCGTTCCGCCCGCACCGGTCGCCCCGCCCGCACCGCCCGTTCCGGCCCGCTCGCCGCGCTGCTCGCCGCCGCACTGGGCCTCGGCACCGTCGCGCTGACGGCCCCGCACGCCGCCTCCGCCGCTCCCGGAGCCGCCCCTGGAACCGCGACGGCCGCCGCTCCCGGAACCGCGACGGCGGCCGCCGCGCCCGGCGAGGTCGTGGTCGACGAGCACTTCGACGGCCCTGGCCTGCCCACCGGCTGGACGGCCGTCGAGGGGGCGTGGCGGATCGCCAACGGCCGGCTGGTCGGCAGCTCCACCGACTGGAACCAGCAGACCCGGATCACCTTCGGCCGCCACCTCACCGACTTCCGGCTGGAGGTGACCGCCCGCTTCGAGAGCGTCGTCGACGCCGCCCGCTGGACCGCCCTCGGCCTGGACGTCCCGGCGAGCGGCACCACCCCGTGGTCGATCGCCACCGTGCGCTCCGGCACCACCGCCGCCAACGGCCTGGAGTTCGCCCGGCGCACCCCGGCCGACGCCTGGAACGTCACCGACACCGCCGTCGGGCCCGCCGCGGCGGGCACCGGCCGGGACGTCCGGCTCGTCGTCGAGGTGCACGGCGGCGCGGCCCGCTGGATCTTCGACGGGCGCGAGGTCATGCGCACCACCCAGGTCGCCCGGAGCGCGGACGGCGGCCAGGCCCTGCTGGTCAACGGCGCCCAGGTCTCCTTCGACGACCTCAAGCTCACCGCGCTCGCCCCCGGCGCCTTCCTCCGGCAGCCCGGCGCGCCGCTCACCGTCCTCGCCCACCGCGGCGCCTCCTCCGCCGCCCCCGAGAACACCCTGCTGTCCGACGAGGTCGCCCGCCGCGCGGGCGCGGACTGGATCGAGAACGATGTCCAGCCCAGCAAGGACGGCGTCCCCCACGTCCTGCACGACGACACCGTGAACCGCACCACCAACGGCACGGGCCGCGTCCGCGACCTGACGGCCGCCCAACTGGGCGCGCTGGACGCCGGTGCCTGGTTCGCCCCGGCCACGGCCGGCGCCCGCGTGCCGACCCTGGCCGCCCAGCTCGACGACCTGCGCACCCGCGGGGGCAGCCTGCTGCTGGAGATCAAGGGCCCGCACACCCGGGACGAGGTGGCCCGGATCGTCCAGGACGTCCGCGACCGCGGCATGGCCGGCCGCGTCTTCGTCCAGAGCTTCGAGACCGACGCCCTCCGGTACACCCGCGAACTGGCCCCCGAGCTGCCCCTCGGCCTGCTGCGCGCCTCCCTCGACGCCGACCCGGTGGCCGTCGCCCGGGACCTCGGCCTGTCCGCCTACAACCCCGCCGACGCCGCCCTCGCCACCCGCCCCGAGGTGGTGGCCGCCCTGCACGCGGCGGGCGTCGCGGTCAACGTCTGGACGGTCGACGCGCCCGCCCGCTGGAAGGCCCTGGACGCGGCAGGGGTGGACGGCATCATCACCAACCGCCCGGCCGAGCTGGCCGGCTGGCTCGCCGCCCGCCAGTAGCCGCCGCCCGCGCCGGACGCTCGGCCGGGAAAACCCCGGCCGAGCGTCCCGCTGAACTCCTCGCGGCCTGCCGAGGGGTCAGCTCAACTCCCAAGTGGGGCCGTCGCTGTCCGCGACCGAAACCCACTGCCGACCCGCATCGACCCTGAGTCGGTAGCGTTCGCGCGGTGGACGCCCTGCGGCCTTGTGGGCGGCGACGGCGGTCTCCACCGTGTCCAGAATCCTGCGGGGACCGGCCTGTCGGGCAATGCCGTGCCGCAACTCCGCCCAGGCCCCGTCCGGCTGCCAGAGGTGCACGGCGGCGATGTCCCCGGCGTCGTCGTACGTGAAGCGACTCATGGCCCGGGGTACGGCGAGCGTCAGAAGGAAATGGATTCCGTCGTCCAGGAGGTCCGTAGGCTCCACGAAGCACGGGCGGGAACTGCAGCTGTGCGGCAGCGGCGGAGGAACAGGCGGCGTCCCGTTGTCCCCGATCCCGCGCACGGGCATGAAGAAGGCCGCATCCGGCAGGAACGCCCCGGTCGCCGTGCCGCCCTTCCGGACCACAAGGCGGACGACACCGCCGCCAACCGGGCAGACGATGATGCCCCCGGGAACCACCTGCTCCAACCAAGTGGGCGGAATACCGGTGAAGCCGCAGGTGGCAATCAGCCGGTCGTACGGGCCCCCGTCGGGGTGACCGGCTCGCCCGTCCCCGACAAGGACCGTGGGACGGTAGCCGGCCCGATCGAGTCGCTGTTCGGCGGAGCGGGCGAGGTCCGGGTCGACTTCGATCGTGGTCACGTTCTCGTCGCCCGCCCGGTGGCTCAGAAGCGCGGCGTTGTACCCGGTTCCGGTGGCCACTTCGAGCACCCTGTTGCCGTCGGCCACATCCAGGGCTTCGAGCATCAACGCCATCAGGGTCGGCAGCGTCGACGAGCTGGTCGGGACTCCGGCAGCGTCGAACCGGGTCAGCAGGGCGTCGTCGGTGTAGACGGTGCTCAACCACCGGGGGTCTTCGGGCGTCAGGTGGACGGGGCCGTGCTGCGAACCGACGGCGAAGGCCCGCACGAACGCCTCGCGCGGAACTGCGGCGAACGCCTCGTACCACTGGTCGGACTTGATGGCACCGGTGCTCCGCAGGTGGTCGGCCAGGCTGCGGCGAAGGTCGGCCGGCGCAGTCGGGACAGGGTTCAACGGGGAACTCCTTCGAGAAGGTTCGCAAGAGCCGTGGCGATCGGATCGCGGAGGTCCGGGACGAAACCGAACTGACCGTTGGGGTTGAGGTCCACGAAGAACCACACCCCGTCGTTGTCAACGAGGAAGTCCATTGCCGCGTACCGGAGTCCGAAGACCGCCATCTCCTGGAACTGGTGAGCGGTGAACGACACCGCCGCCGTGACGAAGCTCCCGGCCTGTTCCGGTTCGTCACAGGCGTCACGGCACTCATCATCTGACTCACCATCAACAACTGTGATCAATCGGCGGATCGACTTCAATCACCGGCCTCCGAGGGCTATCCTCGCCCTGCGGTGGATCACACCGGAGTCGGCCTGGGGCGTGGATCGCGCGGGGTGGGGGAGAAGTGGCGGACGAGGTGGAGTCCTTGGATTCCCTGGAGTTCTGGGTGACCGAGGACGAGGAGGAGGACGGCGACACGATGGGCGTCTTCCGGCGCGACCGGGAGGCCGTGCTGCGCCGGGTGCCGCTCGGGGCGCTGCGCTCCAACCTCACGGAGACGGTGGACGCGCTCCAGACGCTGTTCGAGCAGATCGCCGACCGCGGCGGCCCGCTGCCGCTCAAGGAGGTCCAGCTGAGCTTCCAGGTCTCCGCCTCGGGCGGCGTCCAACTGGTCGGCAGTTCCCAGGTCCAGGGCACCCGTGGGATCACCTTCGTCTTCGGCAACTAGCGGGACCGGATGGGCGGGTTCGCCGCACTTCTGATCGGTGCCAGCGACTACGAACGGGTGGGGTTCACCCCCCTGCCCTTCGTCCCCCGGGACCTCGAACGCCTGGACGCGGCCCTGCGGGCGCGCGGCTTCCGGGTCGAGCGGCCCGGGGCGGGCGAACGGATCAGCTGGAACTTCGTGAACGGCGAGGTCTCGCGCTTCCTGGAGAAGGCCCGGCGGGGCGAGACACTGCTGATCTGCCTGAGCGGACACGGCCTGCACGCCCAGGGCGTGGACTACCTGGTACCGGAGGACCTGCACCGCTACCGGAAGCCGCTCTGGTCGGGCTGCGTCGCCATCGACTGGCGCAGCGAGGTCGAGAACACCCGCGCCGCACAGGTGCTGTTCCTCGTCGACGCCTGCCGGGAGGGTGTCGGGGGCGACACCATGGCCGGTGCGGTCGGCTGGGCGAGCGGGCGGGCCATGACCGTCAAGTCCCGGCGGATCGCGCACCTCTACGCCTGCTCGCCCGGTGGGTACGCGCACTTCGTCGCTGCGGGGAGCGGCTCGTTCAGCCTGTTCTCGCGCGCGGTCCTGGACGAGCTGCTCGCGCACGACGGTCCACTGACCCTGGAGTGGCTGAGCGAGGCCGTCCAGAGCCGGATCGAGGCGCTCCACGCGGAGCACGGCAAGCCGGGCGCCGCCCAGGAGGTTCGCGTCCTCACCGACGCCGACCAGGGGGAGTTCCTGGTCGCGGGCCCGCTGGTGGAGCCCGCCCCCGTACCGGTGGTGGACGAACCGCCGACGCCGGAGCAGCCGTTGGCCGATCCCGGCCTCCGTGCACTCCTGGGCCGTGCCGTCCACCAGTACCAGGCCTCCGAGCGCACCGAGCTGCTGGAGGAGTACGCCGTACTCGGTCCGACGGCCGAACTGCTCGACCACACTCGCGGGTTGGATGCCACAGCGGTCACCGCGATGTGGGATGCGGCGTCCCGGCGTCGCGCCGCGGTCCCGCTGCTGGAGCTGGTCGCGGCGCTCTGTACGGCCGGCCGGGACGAGACCGCGCACCGGCTTCTGGAGAAAGCGGCCGTCCGCCCGGCGCCCCAACTGCCCCCCTTGCTCGTCGGTCTGGCCACGCTCGCCGCAACCGTCGAAACCGAGGGACCGACCGCGGCCGCCGGACTGCCGGCGGAGACGGTGGAGACGCTGTGGTCGACGATGCTCCGCGCTCTGGCGGCGCTGCCGGCGGACGCCTGGGCGGCGTGCGTCGTGGAACTGCACCGGGCCGGACTCGCCGCCGAGGCGGTCCGGGTGTCCGAGGAGCCGCGGCCGGTGGCGGACCTGCCGCCGCTGCTGGCCGCCCTGGAGGCGGAGGAACTGCCGGCGGAGGTCCGGCGGCTGGTCCGGGCGACGGTGGTCCGGCTGGGTTCCCGGTCGGTGGACGGCCTCCTTGTGGCGCTGTCCCGGGCCGGGGCGGTCGAGGCCAGGGCGATGGCGCTCGCGGCGATGGCGGAGTGGTCGGCGGAGGCGGTTGCCTCCTGGCTGCGGTTCACCGGGGGGCGGGGCGGCCTGGAGCGGGACGCGACGGCCGTCGTCCGGACCCTGCTGGCCGGGCACCGCGACGTGAGGAGCCTGCCGCGGCTGCTCCGCGAGGCCGGTATGTCGCGGTACCTCGACGTGTTCCACGAGGAGTGCGCCCGGCAGGAGCCCCGGGACCTGCACCGGTTGCTGCACGGACTGTCGGGCGCCGATGTCCACGAGGCCGCCCGCCCCGACGAGGACGCCGTTGCCGTAGTACGACTCGCGGCCGGCCTCATGGTGCCGAAGGAGGCGGGGGAGCTGACCGTCCTGCTCTGCGGTCACGGACCGGACAACCTGCTCGAACCCTTCCTGGCGGTGCTGTGCGGGGCATCGCCGGAGCGGGTGGCGCACATCCTGGTCCGGGTCTGGGAACTCCCGAGCGTGGGGCGGCCGGACCGGGACCCGGTCGAGGTCGCCGTGCCGGTGCTGGGCGGGCGGTACCCGGCGGAGCAGGTGGGGCCGCTGCTCGTGGAGCTGGAGCAGCGGCGTCTGCCTGCCGTCGTGGTCAGGTTCCAGGACACCCTGGTCCGCAGCCGGTCGACGGTGGAGCTGCTGACCGTGATGGCGCGGATGCCGTCGGCGGCGCGCGATGTGCTCCTGCGCCGGATCCTCGTGCTGCGTCGGGAGCCGGACCGGCTCGCGGAACTGCTCGACGCCTGTGGTGAGGAGCGGTTCGCGGTCCTGGGGGAGTTGCTGGCGCAGGCCGTCGTCGCCGAGTGCGGGGCCGCCGAGTTGGCCGCTCTGCTCGCCGAACTGCGGGCCCGGAACAGGCAGGCCGGGGAGCGGTTGCTGCGCGACTGGCTCGAGCCCATTCCGATTGCGCCGAAGCCCGCCCCGAGCTTGCTGAAGCCCGCCCCGAGCTTGCCGACGCCTGCCCCGAGCGTGCCGGTGCCGCTCCCGGCACCCGGTCCCGCACCCGCTCGCGAACCCGCTCCCCCGCGCGTGGCCGAGGACCGGGGCACCCTGCTCGGAGTGGCCCGGCGCGGATCGCCCGGCGAGGTGGCCGAACTGATCGTCGCCCTCGACACCCGGGGGCCCGGCGGGGCGGCGGTCGAGGTCGGCGAGCTGCTCCGTGCCTTCCTCGACGCCGGACCGGTGGAGCGGAGCGGAGTGCTGATCGAGGTCCTGCGGTCCGGAGGGCGCGGATCCCGCCCCGGCGAGCAACTGGTCGAGGCACTCAGGGCGCACGCCGCCAGGCTGTTCGCGGCGGCCCGGGCGATCGGCTCCGAGCCGGGCACGTACTACCTGCTGGACGCCTTCCTGGGCGGGCCGCCGGTCCGGCCCGCGGAGTTCCGCGCCCTGATCGGCGAACTGGGCCGGACCGGCGGCGGGCGGGAGGCCGGGCTCCTGCTGGAGCGGCTCGGGAGCGAGCAGCCGCCCCCGGTCGTCGTCGGCCTGCTGGAAGCGCTCCGGGACGACGAGGCGTTCGAGGTGCTGTGCCGGGCGGCGGCCGGGCGGCCCGTCCGGGAGGTTGCCGAGGTGCTGGGCAACTTCCGGCTGGAGCGGTTGAGGAGGGGGCTGGCGGTCGAGCGGTTCGTGGAGCATGTCGCGCGGGTGACGGCGCCGGACCGGTTCGCGGAGCTGCTGGTGGAGCTGCTGGCCGGACGGCAGGGCGTCCTCGCCGGGGCTGTGCTGCGGGCCGCTCGCTGGACCGGGTCCGACGAGGAGCTCGGCCGGCTGTTCACGGCGCTGGACGCGCGGGGCGAGGAGGTGCGCGGCCACGTGATGGACACGCTGGCCCCGGAGCTGTCGGCCCAGCAGGCCCTGGGCCTCCTCGACCATCTGCACCGGAACGGCGCCGAGCGGCTCGGGCTGCCCGTGCTCCGCGCGTACGCGCGGACGGTCGACACCTCCGGCTTCTGGGTCGGGCTGAACGAGCACGGCCGGTTCCGGTACGCGGCCGCCCTGGTCGACGAGGCCCCGCCGGACGCGCCGGTCGTGGCCTGGTACCGGCAGCTGCACCGGACGGCCCCCGGCCTCGACCGCGCGGCCCTGCGGCGGTCGGTCGGGGCGGACGGCCCGGTCGGGGAACTCGCCGCACTCGCCGCCCGGGGCGGGCCGACCAGGGCGGCCCTGGCGGCGGCGGTCCTGCACCGGGAGCCCGAGGACGTGGTCGGTCTGCTGGCCGCGCTGGCGGACCTGCCGTATCCGCCGACAGGGCCCGACACGGTGTCCTGGCCCGTGCTGCCGGACCGGCGGGCGGAACTGTGGCGGATCCTCGCGGCCGCCCGGCCAGCGGCGGAACTCGCCCTGATCCTCCGGGACCTGCGGGCGAACGGGCGGCGGCCGGAGGCGGAGCGGATCGTCGACCATGTCCTCGCCGACGAGCCCCCCGACCGGGTCGCCGCGTTGCTGGAGGCCCCGCTGCCGGTCGACGGACCGACGGACCGGGACCCCGCCGGACACTCGAACGAGACGGCGGAGCTGCTGGCCGGTCGGATGCTGGCGGGCGGCTCGGTGGCCGGGGTGATCGGGCGCCTGATGCGGATCGGCCGGTCGGGGAGCGCGGAGATGCTGGCCACCGAGCTCTCCTCCCGGGGCAGGACCGGTGCGGAGATCGCCCGGGCGGTGGCGAGCCTGCTCGACGCCGGCATGGCGTCGGAGCTCAGCCATCGGATGACGGTGAACGTCTGCCGCTACCGGCCTCCGGAGGACGTCGCCGAGTTCCTCCAGTACCTGGACCCGGCCGGCCACGGAACGGCGCTCCGGGAGGCGATCATGACGGTTTCCTCGCGTCGTCCGGACGAGGTGGCCGAGATCGGGCGGCAGCTGGAGTACCAGGGCTACCGGGAGTTGTCGGCCCGGCTGTCGGGGTCGACGGAGCCGCCCGGCCGGTGGCCGCGGTGGCGGGACCGCCGTAGGTCCTGAGAGCGACGGCGTTCGACGGCGGGGGTGTGCCGGGCCGGCCCCCACGACCGGCCCGGCACACCCCCGCCGCCCGTTCCTCGCTCGGACCGGATCAGCCGTTCTCGGCCGCCGTGTCGGCGTCGGCCGCCGCGGCGGCGCTCTCGGCGGCGTCCAGCTTCTGCTGGAGGTCCCCGGGCGCCGCGTCGTCGGCCGCGCCGGGTGCGGCGGGCCCGGGCGTGGCGGGCCCGTGGTCGGCGTTCCCGTGGTCGGCACCGGGACCGCAGCCGGTGAGCAGCGCCGCTCCGGCCAGCAGAACGGCCGCGAGCACCGCTCCGGCGGGGCGGCGGGTCACTTGCCGGCGCCCTTGCCGTGGGCGGCGCACCAGGTCGCCACGGACTTGAGGTCGTCCTGCCGCGACTTCAGGGTGCCGACCAGGGCCTTGCGGGCGGTCAGCCGGCCGTTGAGGTAGGTCTCCACCTCGGTGTGACCGGCGGACTTGGCGTTCGCGACCCGCTGCTGCAGCCGGGCGACGGAGCCGGCCATGGTGGCGTCCCCGTTGAGCCGGTTGAGCGCGTTGGTGAGGTGCCCCTCGGTGCTGGGCAGGCGCTTGCAGATGCTCTTGGCCCCGTCACCGGTGGGTGTCGGCAGGGCGGTCGGTGAGGCGGCGGCCGGGCCGGAGCTCGGGGCGGCCGGAGCCGCCTGGGCGGCGGGCGTGCCGGCCAGCAGCGCGCCGGTCAGCACGCCGGTCAGGGCGAGGGTACCGAGCGCGCCGGCCCGGCGACCGGAGGGAAGGCGGTTGACTGCGGGCATGTGACGTCCTCTCTTCGGCCCGGACCCGGACCAGGACCCGAACGGCCCGGTGCGGTGCACCGGGGTGCACCGGGGTGCGGTGCGGTGCGGTCGAGTCGGACGGTAGGGCGCCTTCTTGTGGAATCCCTGTGGAACGGCCGGCCCGGCGCCCGAACAGGCTCAGCGCCCCGGGCCGCTGAGCCAGTCCCGGCGGGCGGGGAGTTCCAGGGTCGGCGCATCAGGGCGGGGGAGCGGCAGGGTCACCTCGGCCCGGCAGCCGGTGCCGTCGGGCGGCGCGGTGAGGGCGACGGTGCCCCGGTGCAGCGCGGTCTGCTGGGCGACCAGGGTGAGCCCGAGGCCCGAACCGGGGCTGTCCCGACGGCGGTGGAAGCGCTGGAACACGGCCGCCCGGTCCTCCGGGGGTACCCCGGGGCCGTTGTCGTCCACGGTGAGCCGGGCCTGCGCGCCCTCGGCCGCGAGCCGGACGGCGACGCGGGCCGGGGCGCCGTCGGCGCCGCCGTGCACGGCGGCGTTGCCGAGGAGGTTGGCGAGCATGATCCGCAGTCCGGACTCCCAGCCGAACACCCGCAGTTCGGCCGGGGCGTGCACGGCGAACACGGTGCCGGGGTGGCGGCGGCGGGCCTCCTCGGCCGCCGCGTCGACGAGTTCGGCGAGGTCGACCGGCTGGAACGCGTCCAACTGGACCAGGTCGCCCCGGGCCAGGGTGCTGAGCGCGGTGAGCAGGTCGAGCAGCCGCGCGTGGTCCTGTCGCAGCTCCGCCACGACCTCGTCCCGGTCGTCGGCGGGCAGGTCCGGGTGGGCGGCCAGGACGTCGAGATTGGTGCGCAGGCTCATCAGCGGTGTGCGCAGCTCGTGCGAGGCGTCGGCGGAGAACGCCCGGGCGGTGTCCAGCGCCTGGGCCGTCCGCCGGGCCTGCTCGTCGTAGCGGGTGAGGAGCAGCGCGAGGGCCGAGGACAGCTCGTCGACCTCGGCGGTCCCGGTCCGCTCGGGCAGGAACCCGTGACCACCGGGCGAGCCGGACGAGCCAGGAGACTCCGGGGAGCCCGGCCCGGTCGGCCCGGCGGGTGCCGCCGCCGGGTCCAGCCCGGCGGCGCGGCGGCTGAGCCGGCGCAGCGGGGCGGTGGCCCGCTCGGCGAGCGCGAAGCCGAGCAGTGCGGCGACCGGGGCCGACACCAGGGCGACGAGCAGGACGCGCCGTCGCACCGCGGCCGCCTGCCGGTCCGCCGGCCCGGTGGGGGCGATCACCTGCAGCAGGCCGGAGCCGCTGCCCCGGCCGTTCCCTCCGACCGCCCAGGTGAGGACCCGCCAGGAGGTGCCGTGGTCCCGGACCGTGACCGGCCCGCCGCCCGGCTCGGTCGGGAGGGCACCCGCGCCGTCCGGCCCGTCCGGCTGCGGGCCGACGGACAGCAGGACGCCGCCGTCGGTGCCGGTCACCCGCACCCCCAGGTCCAGGGCGGCGTCCACCACCTTGCGCTGCTGGTTCTGCTCCACCTTGGGCCGGCCCTTGCTGTCGGCGGCCACCAGCGCCCGGACGCTCGGCAGCAGCGCGGCCGCGCGCTCGCCGAGCCGGGCGTCCTGCTGGTGCCGCAGGTCCCGGCCGACCAGCGGCAGCAGCAGCAGGCCCGCGAGCACCACCAGCAGCGGCACCACGGCCGCCGCCCAGAGCGCGATCCGGGTGGAGAGCCTCATCGCGGGGCCTGCCGCGATCCGTCGGGTGTGCGCAGCACGAAGCCGACGCCCCGGACGGTGTGGATCAGCCGGGGCCGCCCGCCGGCCTCGGTCTTGCGCCGCAGGTAGCTGACGAAGGTGTCGACGGCGTCGCTGCGCACCTCGGCGTCGTAGCCCCAGACGCGTTCCAGCAGCAGTTCGCGCGAGAGCACCAGGCCGGCGTTCCGGGCCAGGTGCGCGAGCAGTTCGAACTCCCGCCGGGTGAGGGTGAGTTCCTCGCCGTCCAGGTGGGCCTGGCGGGTGCCGGGGTCGAGGCTGAGGGGTCCGGCGAGCACCCGGTCGTCCGGCTGCGGCGGTCGGCGGCGGAGCAGGGCCCGCAGCCGCAGGACGAGTTCCTCCAGGGCGAACGGCTTGACCAGGTAGTCGTCGGCGCCCGCCTGGAGCCCGGCGACCCGGTCGGCGGCCTCGTCGAGGGCGGACAGCATCAGCACCGGGAGGTCGTCGCCCCGGGCGCGCAGGCGGCGGCAGACCTCGACGCCGCCGAGGCCGGGCATCGACACATCGAGCACCAGCACGTCCGGCAGCTCGGTGGCCATCCGGGCCAGCGCCGCGCCGCCGTCCTCGGCGAGGGCCACCGAGAAGCCGCTCAGCCGCAGACCGCGCTCCAGCCCGCGGCGGATCGCCGCGTCGTCGTCGACCACCAGGACCCGCCCGCCGGTCCCCGTCACGTCCCGGCTCCCCGTCACGTCCCGGCTCCCCGTCACGTCCCGGCTCCCCGTCACGTCCCGGCTCCCCGCCATGTCCCCGGTCCCACTCGTCCGCATCGGCGCCTCCTCCGTCCGGCCGCCGACCCTCTCACACCGGGGCGACGGACGGCCTCCGGGGGGTGTCCCGGCCAGGTGCCCCGGCGAGGGAGCAGGGCCGGGCCCGGCGGTGCCGGGCGGATCTGGAAGAGTGCGGGGCATGAGACTCCGCTGCGCCGTACTCGACGACTTCCAGGGTGTCGCCACCACGATCGCCGACTGGTCCCCGGTGGCCGACCGGGTCGAGGTCGTGGCGTTCCGCGAGCATCCGGCCTCGGTGGCGGAACTCGTCGCGGCGGTCGCGGATTTCGACATCGTGGTGACGCTGCGGGAGCGGATCGCCTTTCCGGCGGAGGTGTTCGAGCGGCTGCCCCGGCTGCGGCTGCTGGTCGCCTCGGGGATGCGGAACTCGGTGATCGACCACGCGGCGGCCCGCGCCCACGGGGTCACCGTGTGCGGGACGGCCAGTTCGTCGACGCCGCCGGTGGAGCTGACCTGGGCGCTGCTGCTCGGGCTGGCCCGAGGGCTGGTCGAGGAGAGCACGGCGCTGCGGACCGGCGGGCCGTGGCAGAGCACGGTGGGCGCGGATCTGGCGGGGCGCCGGCTGGGCCTGCTGGGGCTGGGCAAGATCGGTGCCCGGGTCGCCCGGGTGGGGCTCGCCTTCGACATGGACGTGGTGGCGTGGAGCAGCAACCTCACCGGGGAGCGGGCGGCCGAGGTGGGTGTGCGCCGGGCGGGGTCGATGGAGGAGCTGCTGCGGGAGAGCGACTTCGTCTCCGTGCACCTCGCGCTCGGCGCGCGCACCCGGGGGCTGGTCGGCGCGCCCGAACTGGCGCTGATGCGGCCGGACGCGTACCTGGTCAACACCTCCCGGGCGGCGATCGTCGACCAGGAGGCGCTGCTGGCGGCGCTGGCGGCGGGGCGGATCGCGGGAGCGGCGGTGGACGTGTTCGACCAGGAGCCGCTGCCGGCGGGCCACCCGATGCGGACGGCGCCCCGGCTGCTGGCCACCCCGCACCTGGGGTACGTGTCGCGGGACAACTACCGGCGCTACTACGGCGAGGCGGTGGAGGACATCGCGGCCTTCCTGGCGGGGGCGCCGGTCCGCGTCCTGGGCGACTGACGGCACCGGACGCCCGGAGGCCCGGACGTACCGGACCCGGGACGCACCGGACGCCCGGACGCACCGGCCCACCAGAGCGGCAGGCGGCCCGTCACCCCCGAGCCGGGGGTGACGGGCCGTGGTGCGGGCGCCGCGGTCAGGAGACCGAGACAGCGCTCCAGGCGGCCGCGACGGCCTTGTACTCGGTGCTGGTGGCGCCGTAGAGGTCCTTGGCGGCGCTCAGCGACGCGGCCCGCGCGCCCTTGTAGTCCGTGGTGGAGGTCATGTAGACGGTCAGCGCGCGGTACCAGATGTTGGCGACCTTCTGGTTGCCGATGCCGGTGACCGTCGAGCCGTTGCAGGTCGGGCTGTTGTAGCTGACGCCGTTGATGGTCCTGGCGCCGCTGCCCTCGCTGGCGAGGAAGAACCAGTGGTTGCCGACGCCCGAGGAGTTGTGCACGTCGAGCTGGCCGACCTTGCGGCTCCAGCAGTCGGCGGAGCGGCCGTCCAGCGAGGGCTTGTCGAAGCGGCGCAGCCACGGCGGGGTGGACTGGTCGCTGAACAGGTAGTCGCCCTTGTCCACCGCGTTGTTGGCGTAGAACTCGACCATGGTGCCGAAGATGTCCGAGGTGGACTCGTTGAGGCCGCCGGACTCGCCGCTGTAGCGGAGGTTGGCGGTGGCGCTGGTGACGCCGTGGGTCATCTCGTGGCCCATGGTGTCGAGGTCGACCTGCTCCGGGTCGGTGACGCCGTCGCCGTCACCGGTCATCATGCAGAAGCAGCTGTCGGACCACTGGGCGTTGTCCCACTTGGTGCCGACGTGGACGAAGACGGTGGCGCCCTTGCCGTCGTTCTTGATGCCGCTGCGGTTGAAGGTGTTCTTGTAGTAGTCGTACGTCCAGGCGGTGTTGGCGTGGGCGTCGACGGCCGCGGTGGCGCGGTCGGTGGAGAACTTCTTCCCGTCGCCCCAGACGTTGTCGGTGTCGGTGAAGAGGGTGCCGGAGTTCGCGTTGAGCGAGCTCGCGGAGACGTTGTTGGCGTCCTTGGTGATGTGGCCGCGCGTCGGGTCCTTCAGCGAGAAGCCGCCGGTCTGCGCGGTGGTGTCGATGGTGATGTCACCGGTGTACTCGGAGTGGCCGGTGCCGGTGGCCTGGTGCTCGGCGTCGTAGGCCTCGATCTGCTCACCGGTATTGGCGTCGGTGACGACGATCCGGCCGGCCGGCTGGCCGTGGTCGCCGGTGCCCTCGACGGTGGTGCGCCAGGCGAGGCGCGGGGTGCCGTCGGCGGCCCAGACCACGAGTTCGGGGCTGCTGGTGGCGCTGTCGACGCCGGGGGCGGCTTCGAGCGCGCGGCCGGCGGTGAGCTGGGCGGGGACCTTGGGAACGATCGTGCGCACGGCGGCGTCGTGGGCGGCCGCGCGGGAGGAGTCCTTGAGCCGGCCGCGGGAGTCCTGGTGGACCACCAGGTCGCCGCCGACCACGGGCAGGCCGAGGTAGGTGCGGTCGAAGCGGACGTGCTGGGTGCCGTCGGCGTCCAGCACGACGTCCTTGACCAGGAGGTCCTGGCCGTCGGCGAAGCCGAAGACCGACGCGTTGCGGGCGACGTTGGCCCGGGCCTTGGCGATCGCCGCGTCACGGCCGGTGGGGGCGGCGGACGCGGTCCCGGCGGTGACGGTGGCGGCGACGAGGGCGGCGGTGGCCGCTATGGCTCCGGCCGCGAGGAAGCGGCGAGAAGAGGAGGTGGGGCTCACTCTGACTCCAGTCGGGGATGCTGCGTGATGCAGGGATGAGAGCTGCGTTGAGATTGACGGTGGGCAGTCATCCACGGCTAGAGCGAACGTCAGAACTTTGCCAATTCGTGTCCTGTATTGATCAAATGTGATCGTTTTCGAGTTGTCTGTTCACGCTTGCGCCGGGCCCGTCGTCCGTGGGCGCTCGTCAGCACCCGTGCCGTACGCTCGCGGGATGGACGGATGGGTGGGGGCCTGGACCGGCGGACGTCGTGCGGTGCACGTCGGCAATGTGGCCGACTTCAACGAGCAGTTCCTCCTCGAACCGTCGTCCCGCGGGCGGTTCGCCCCAGGGAGGTTCCCCGGCAGCAGGTCCGCCACGTCGCCGTCCGCCGCCGAGCGGCGCGCCGACCGCCTCCGCCGGGCGCACCACTACGCCGGACTGGCCGTCGGCTACAGCCCCGAACCCGCCGCCCTGGTACTGCCCGCCGAGGTCGACCGGGCCTGGATCGACTGGCTCGCCCGCGAACTGGACTGGGGGCCGGTCGAGGTGTTCGACGGCATCGCCCCCGGCGGCACGGTCGCCGAGGCCCTCGCCGCCCGCCCCGCGCTCGCCGAACGGCTCGCCACCGGCCCCGGCCCCGTGCTGTTCTGGGGCCGCACCCCCGACCGGGGCGAGGGCCCGGAGCTCGCGGCCGTCCGCCGCTACGAGGCCAAGGACGCCGCGCACGGCCTCTTCACCGCGCTCGCCCAGGCCCACCCCGGCGTGCGGGTGCCCCGGCAGGAGTCCGTGGACGGCCCCCGGGCGGCCGCCCGGCGACTGGCCGCCCACGCCGCCCGGGGCCGCGCCACGGTACTCAAGTCCCGGCACGGAGTGGGTGGTTACGGAACCGTCGTGATCACCCCGGCGGAGCTGTCGGCGGCCGGCGGCGCCCGGGCGCTGCTCCGCCGGCTGGAACGCGAGGACGCCCTGCCGTCCGGCGGCCCGCTGCTGCTGGAGGAGTACGTGGACGCCGGTCCGGCCGGCACCGGCCGGCTGCGCGACCTCACCTTCGACGCGGTGATCGGCGCCGACGGCCGGGTCCACCCGGTGGGCGTCGGCGAGATGGCGGTCGACGGGACCCGCTACCAGGGGGTGACGGTCGGTCCGGGCGTGGTGCCGCCCGGCGCCGCCGCCACCGCCGAACGCTTCGGCCTCGCGGTGGGGGAGCGGCTGGCCGAGGCCGGCCACCGGGGCTGGTACGACGTGGACTTCGTCACCGACCGCGAACGCCGGCTCGCCCCGACCGAGGCCAATCTGCGGCTCACCGGACCGGCGATCGCCTTCGTCCTGCGCCACCGGCTGGACCAGGTGCGCGGCCCCGGCCACCTGGTCCGCACCCTGGACGCGATGCCGCTCGGCGCCCGGCTCTCCCAGGAGGCGCTGCACGGCCACCTGGACCGGCTGCGCCCGGCCTGCGCGCGGCTCGGCGCGACGCTGCTGCCGTTGATCGTGACGGCCGGCCACGAGCCGGAGCCGGCCGTCGGTCTGGCGCTCGCTGCCCGGAGCGTCGAGGCGCTGGACGCCGCGCAGGCCCGGCTCGGGGCGGCCCACCACGGGCTGGGCCGGATGTTCGAGGCCCTGCGCTGAGCCTCCGGCCCGGCCCCGCCGGTCAGGGCTGCTTCGGCGGTTCGGACGGCTTCGGGTGCCAGGCCAGGAACCGGACCAGGATCGCGGCCGAGACCATCAGGGCGATGTTGAACACGAAGACCAGCCACGCCTGGGCGTGCCAGTCGGACGGGCGGGTGGTCCGGTACAGGTTGTCCTGCGGCCACCAGGAGGCCAGCAGCCAGAACACCGCCAGGTGCGCGGCGAACGAGAGACCGGGCGGCCGCCGCATCCGCGCCGTAGTCCCGGCTCCGAACAGCAGCCAGGCCACGCCGAGTCCGAACGAGGCGCACTCGAAGAAGTAGAGCACCCGGAAGAGGTCGTCGTACGGGGCCGGAACGGCCGAGACGTCGGTCGAACCCGGCCAGAGGCTGTTCGTGAGCAGCCCGGCGACGACCGCTGCCGGCACCCCGAAGCCGATCACGCCGCAGCCGAGCGCGGAGTCCACCCCGGCGGAGCCGCGGCTCCCGCCGCCCTTCCAGCTCCTGCCGCCCTTCCCGCCGCCCGACCGGCGCGGTGGCGCGGCGTGGTCGGCCGGCGCGGGCAGCGGCAGCGCGGCCCGGTCGAGCTTGCCGGCCCGGGTGCGCGGGAGTTCGGGCACCGGGACCACGGCGGCGGGTGCCTCCCCGTCCGGCAGCAAGGTCTTCAGCGCGGCCGTCAGCGACCAGCCGTCGGTGTCCGGCGCGCCGGACACGGCGACGGCGTACCCGACCAGCTCGCGCCGTCCGGGCGCCACCTCCACCTCGGCGACCGCCGCCTCCCGGATCCCGGGGCGGGCGCGCAGCCGGGCCTCGGCCCGGGCCGCGAGGGACACCGTCCTGGCGACGGTGGTGGACAGCCGGACGTCGGTCGGTCCGACCACGCCCGCCGCCCGGCCGATGAACTCCAGCGTGCCGTCCGCGGTGAACCGGCCGAGGTCGCCGGTCAGCATCACCCGGCCGTCCTTGTCGTGCGCCGAGTGCACGAACCGGCGGGCCGTCTCCTCGGGCCGGCCGGGGTATCCGCGGCCGAGGCCGGGACCGGCGAGCGCGATCTCGCCGACCCTGCCGTCCCGCAGCGGGGTGCCGTCCGGGGCGAGCACCAGCACCCGGGCGCCGGGGAACGGCGCGCCGATCAGCGACGGCGGCGTTCCGCGCAGCACCTGGTTCCTCTCCCGGACCTCGAACCAGGTGCTGTCCACGCCCGCTTCGGCCAGCCCGTAGACGTTGATCACCCGGGTGGACCGGCCGAGCAG
Organism: Streptomyces sp. XY431; assembly: GCF_001279805.1. Classification (NCBI taxonomy): domain Bacteria; kingdom Bacillati; phylum Actinomycetota; class Actinomycetes; order Kitasatosporales; family Streptomycetaceae; genus Streptomyces; species Streptomyces sp. XY431. The sequence continues at coordinate 2,510 of NZ_LGDO01000028.1, read as the reverse complement.
CCGTTGCAGCGCCAGGTGCTCGTCCAGCCACCACTTCTCGGCGCCGACGGTGAGCACCCGCACCCCGGCGAGCGGGCTCTCGCCCGGACGCGGCGCCAGGTGGGCGGTCAGCCGGCGCGCGGTGCGGGTGTTCAGCTCCAGCACGGTGATCCGCTCGGCGGCGATCAGCGGCGGGAGGTCGGCGATGTCGGCCGCGCGGTCCAGGGTCAGGTTGCGCGGCGCGACCACCAGCGTGGCGCCGGAGCAGAGCGCGCGCACCCAGTCGGCGGTGAACACGTCGAACTCCAGGCTCGCCGTGCTCAGGATCCGGTCGGCGGGCGTCAGGCCGTACACCGTGCGCCAGCCGTGGTGGACGGCGAGCAGGTTGCGGTGCGAGAGCCCGGCGCAGCGCGGCGCCCGGGTGGTGCCGGAGGTGGTCAGGACGACCGCGGGGCCGTCCGGGTCGAGGTCGACCGGGGGCGGGCCGGCGGGCCCCGCCGAGAGGGCGGACCGGGCCGAGTCGAGGCAGACGAGCTCCCGGGCCCCGGCGTCGGTCAGCCGGATCCGGTGCGCCTCCTCGGTGACGACCAGGGCCGGCCCGGCCTCGGCGAGCACGTGCCGCAGCAGCCCGTCAGGGGCGCCGGGCTCCAGCGGGAGGTAGGCGGCGCCGGTCTTGAGCACGGCGAGCAGGGCGATGTACACCTCGACGCCCCGGCCGAGCGCCACCGCGGCCAGGTCGCCGGGCCGCAGCCCGCGTTCGACCAGGTGGTGGGCCAGGCGGTCGGCCCTGGCGTCGAGTTCGCCGTAGTCGAGCTCCGTTCCGGCCCAGCGCAGGGCGACGGCCCCGGGCGCGGTGCGGGCGTGCTCCTCGAACCGTCCGGGCAGCGTCCCGGCGCGTCCGGTACCGAGTTCCGGCGGTGTGTCCGTCCCTGTCATGACCCGTCCCCTCCACCCGCGTTCACCTGCCTGTGGCCCCCGCACCGCTTCCACGAGCCGTCGGTCCGGTCCGGTTCCACGGTTCGCGCACCGATCCTGACGCCAACTGCCGCTGGGGAAAAGGGGGATACGCACGGCGCCCGCGCGGGACGGCCGTCCACGACCCGGACACCGGCCCCGTCCCCCGGGGCGACGGTTGTACTCTGCACGCGGACGGTCGGCGGCGGCCCGTCCGGTGCGGCGCCGCGCCCGTGACCCCGCCCGGCACCGGAGGACCCCAGGAGGCCCGCCCGCATGAGCACGTCCGACCCGCGCCCGCCCGCCACCGGCTCGTCCACCGCACCGTCGGAGGCGCCCGAGCTGCCGGAGCCGCCGGCCCCGCTGCTGCGCACCCGGGCCGTGGACGTCGTCCGGGACGGCCGCCACCTGCTGCGCGGGATCGACCTCGCCATCCACCCCGGCGAGCACTGGGCGCTGCTCGGCCCGAACGGCGCCGGCAAGTCGACCCTGCTCGCCCTGCTCGGTGCCGTCTCCCACCCCACCCGCGGCGAGGTGGACGTGCTCGGCCGCCGGCTCGGCCGGGTCGACATCCGCGAGCTGCGCGCCCACCTCGGCCACGTCAATCCGCGCCACCCGCTGCGCTCGCCGCTGACCGTGCGCGAGGTCGTCCTCACCGGCGTCACCAACACGATCGAGCCGGACCTGAACCGCAAGCCCGCCCCGGAGGAGCTGGAGCGGGCCGAGCTGCTGATCGGGACCCTGGGCATGACGGCGGCCGCGGAGTCGCCGTGGACCACGCTCTCCCAGGGCGAGCGGGGCCGGGCGCTGATCGCCCGGGCCCTGATGCCCAGTCCGCGGCTGCTGCTGCTCGACGAGCCCGCCACCGGGCTCGACCTGACCGCCAGGGAACTGCTGCTGGACAGCCTGGACCTGCTCCGCCATCAGCACCCGGAGCTGGCCAGCGTCCTGGTCACCCACCACCTGGAGGAGCTGCCGGAGTCCACCACGCACGCGCTGCTGCTGCGGGCCGGGGAGACGGTCGCGGCCGGCCCGGTGGACGAGGTGATGACCACCGAGCTGGTGAGCGCGACCTTCGGCCACCCGATCCGGATCACCCGCCACGACGGCCGCTGGACCGCCAGGGCCGCTGCCCGCCGCACCCCGACGGGCTGAGCGCGGCGGTCCCGGACGACGCCTTCCCAGGGGCGCGCACCCACCGGTGCGTGCCCCTTTACCACTTCTTTGCCATCCGTGTCACCTCCGGCCGAGCCGTGAGTGGCCGGAAATCGTCGGTGGACCGACCATCGGGGCGCCGGAGCCCTTGTCCCACCTGGGCCGTTTTGTGACCGACCCCGGTGTGGACGGCAAAAACCGATATCCCTAAGGTATGCCTTAGCTAAGTGGGCGGGGCATCGACGACGTCGTTGCTCCCCGCCCGCGCTCAGCCCTGCCTTGAAACGCCTTGCCTTGAAACGCCCTGCCCTGAAACGCCCTGTCCTGACCGCTGGAGCCCGCATGTCCGCCCGTCGTTCCACCGCCGCCACGCTGCTCACCCTCGCCGTGGCGACCGCCGCACTGGCCGGCTGCTCGCAGAA
>NZ_LGDO01000027.1:0-28764 GCF_001279805.1 Streptomyces sp. XY431 | reverse complement strand
GGACCTGCGCAGGGTCCAGCTCGGAGCCGAAGACCGTGCGGCAGTCGCGGACCAGGCGGTCCAGGTGGAGCGCGAGGCCGCGGGCGCGGCCGGACTCGGCGCGCAGGGTGGTGAAGTGGCCGTAGTTGAGCAGGCCCAGGGCCGCCAGCCGGGCGGGGTCGGCGGGGCCGCCGTCGATCTCGATCTCTGCCATGGCGTCGAGTCTCCCAGGGGCGGGGCACCGGCTGCGGGGCCCGGGCGGGGGGGTGCTCCGGGCGGCGGGCGGCGGGCGGCGGGCGGCGGGCCTAGGGTGCCACCGCGCCGGGGCGGGGGGCCGGGGCGGGGTCGGGCAGCTCGACCTCGGGCAGGGCGGCTCCCGGCCGGGCGACCTCGGGCGGGGCGGCCGTCCGGTCGTCGGCGGTGCCGCGCCGTCGCCCGTACTGCTCGATCCGGTGGGCCAGCCCCTCCGGCTCCCCGCCGTCGGACCAGCGCCAGGCCTCCGCCCACCACTGCGGGCCGCGGACCAGCGGACGGCCGGCGAGCGCCAGGTGCAGCGCGAGGGTCGAGCGGGCGTAGTCGTGCACCCAGCCGTCCGCCTGCCGGTAGGCGGCGGTCTCGTCCAACCGCAGCCAGCGGCCTTCGCGGCCGGCGGCGAGCAGCGGCGTCCACACCTCCCCGGACGGGGCGCCCGACGGCCGGTCGGCGACCATCAGCACCAGGCGTCCGTGCTCCTCCCGGACCCGGTAGGGCGGGAGTTGGGGCATCCGGGTGAGACCGATGGCGTGCTTCCAGGACCGCACCCAGAGGCCCCGGCGCAGGTAGTAGCGGACGGCTCGCGGCCAGGCCCAGTCCGCCTCCAGCCGGTAGCCGGACAGGCCCTCGGCGGTGGCGGCGCGGTAGACCCGGTCGAGGGCAGCGGCGGCCAGGCCCCGGTTGCGCGCGTCGGGGCGCAGATAGAGCGAGGAGACGGCCAACTGGCCCGATCCCTTGGTCCAGTTGTCGACCGCGACGGTCCCGACCGGCCGGGTGCCGCGACTCTGCGTGCCGCCGGGGCCGGTGGCGCCGCCCGGGCCGCCTTCGCCCAGCAGCCAGTAGCGGCGCCGGTAGAGCTCGCCGCCCGGCCATTCGCGGCCGGACTCGCCGAGCCGGGCGCGCAGCCGTGCCTCCTCGGCCGGGCCGATCGCCGCCGGGTCGACCGGCTCGCCCAACTCCCCCTCGGCGCAGGCCGCGAGGTCCCAGCGCGCGAACTCGCGCCCCTCCTCGTCGGTCACCGCCCGCAGGGCGGGCGCCGCGGCCAATCGTTCCTGCGCCCGCTCGACCGCCATGTCCCAGGACTTCACCACGCCGCTCACGATAGCGAGCAATCGGCACCGTGTGTAATTCAGTGGACACCGAACGTCAGGTCGGATACGAATTCACTTGTTCGGAAAGCCCGCTGTCGAGGAGGAGCCCAGCGCCATGCCCGTCGTCCGCACCGCCCGTACCCGTCCCGGAGCCCGGGGGCCGCCCGGCGCGCCCGCCCGGTGGTAGGGGAAACCCGACCGAAGGAGTCGACCTGACCGCCATGACCTCGCTGACCTGCGCCGCTGCAATGAAGTGGTGCTGATTCACCGCGCCCGTACCCCGCGTCCACCCGTTCCCGGCCCCGCCGTTCATCCCGCCGTTCATCCCGCCGTTCACCCTGCCCGTCGCTCCACCCGTCGCCCCGACACCGGCACCGGTCGCTCCCGTCGGGCCCACCGCGCCCCCCGTCCTCCCGGCGGGCGGCGGGCACTGTGGTGCGGCGGGTGGGTGCTGGCCGCCGGGTGGGCGGGGGCGTTCCCGCTCGTCTCCGGGCTGGGTCCGCACCGGAGTTGGGGGCTGTGCGCGGCGGCGGGGTACCTGGCGGCGGCGGTCGCCGTGCTCGTGCTGCCCCGACGGTGGGCACGTGCGGGCTCGGTGGCGGTGGCGCTCCTCGGCGCGGTCCTCGTGCCGCTGCTCGTCCTGGTGGTGGGCGGGCAGGGGCAGAGCGAGGTCGCCGTCATCGAGCGGTCGGGCGAGTTGCTGCTCCGGCACGGGACGCCGTACCTGGCCGAGCCGCGCACGGTCGCGGAGTACACGCCCTACCTCCCCGGGATGGCACTGTTCGGGCTGCCCCGCGCCCTGTTCGGTACGGACGGCTGGCCGGCCAGGGTGGCCGGGGACGCCCGACTCTGGTGCGCCGCCGCGTTCCTCGGCTGCCTGGCCGCCGCCGTCCTACCGACCCGGCACAGGCACGGGCACGGGCGGCCCGGCCTCACGGCAACGGTCACGGCGGCGCGCACCGCAACGGTCACGGCGGCGCGCACGGGCGCGCTCCCCGCCTCGCTCCCGGGCGCGCTCCCGATGGCGGCGCTCGTCGCCTCGCCGGTGGTCGCGCTGCCGCTGTGCGTCAGCGGGGTCGACCTGCCGCTGACCGGCCTCTGCGTCCTCGCCCTGGCCCTGGCAGGCCGGGCCCGGCCGGTCGCCGCCGGGTGGGCGCTCGCCCTGGCCTGCGCGCTCAAGTGGACGGCCTGGCCGGCGGTCGCGGTGGCCGTCGCCCTGCTGGCGGCCACCACCGGACGGCGCGCCGCGCTGCGGGCCGCCGTCACCGCCGCCGCCGGCACGGCCGCCCTGGTGCTGCCCTCCGCGCTGCGCTCCCCCGGACCGCTGCTGCACCAGGTGTTCGCCTTCCCCACCGGGCGCGGCGACCTGCCCACCCCGGCGAGCAGCCCGCTGCCCGGACGGCTGCTCGCCGACCTCGGCCCGGCCGGCTGGTACGCGGCCCTCGCGCTGCTGCTCCTCGCCGGGGCCGCCGTCGCCCGGTCCCTCGTGCGCCGCCCACCGCTGGACACCCGCGCCGCCGCCGACCGGCTCGCCCTCGGCCTCGCCCTGGCGTTCCTGCTCGCCCCCGCGGGCCGGTTCGGCTACCTCGCGCTGCCCGCCCTCCTGGTGCTGCTCCCCCGGCTCTCCCAGCGCCCTCGCCTCCCCCAGCTCTCCCTCCTCCACCGACTCCACCGACTCCACCGACTCCCCCGGCTCCCGTTCCTCCCCCGTCCGCACGCACCCCAGGTGGTTCCCGCCCCATGACCGGCACCCTCATCGTCACCAATGACTTCCCGCCCCGTCAGGGCGGCATCGAGACCTTCGTCCACGCCATGGCCACCCGGCTGCCCGCCGGGGAGGTGGTCGTCTACACCTCGGCCGAACCGGGTGCCGACCGGCACGACGCCGCGCTGCCGTTCCCGGTGGTCCGCGACCGGTCCCGGATGCTCCTGCCCACCCCCCGGGTGACCCGGCGGGCCGCCGAGATCGCCCGGGCGCACGGGTGCGACCGGGTCTGGTTCGGCGCCGCCGCCCCGCTCGCCGCGATGACCCCGGAGCTGCGGCGGCAGGCGCCCGGCATACGGCGGACCGTCGCCACCACCCACGGCCACGAGATCTGGTGGGCCCGCACCCCCGTCGCCCGGCGCCTGCTGCGGCGGATCGGCGACAGCGTCGACGTCGTCACCTACCTCGGCGCCCACACCCGCGAGCGGATCGCTCCCGCGCTCGGCCCGGCGCCCCGACTGGAGCGGCTGGTCCCCGGCGTCGACACCGAACTGTTCCGCCCGGGGCCGCGCGAGGAGGCCACCGACCCGCGCGCACCCGTGATCCTCTGCGTGGCGCGGCTCGTCCCGCGCAAGGGGCAGGACACCCTCGTCCGGGCGCTCCCGCTGATCCGGCGGAGTGTGCCGGGGGCGGTCCTGGTCCTGGTCGGCCGGGGCCCCGCCGAACGCCGGCTGCGCGAACTCGCCCGGCGGCACACCGAGCCCGGCACGGTCGTCTTCGCCGGCGGCCGCGAGCACGCGCAGACGCCCGCCGACTACGCCTCGGCCGATGTGTTCGCGATGCCGTGCCGCACCCGCCGGGGCGGACTGGAGGCCGAGGGCCTCGGCATCGTCTTCCTGGAGGCGGCCGCCGCCGGACTGCCGGTGGTCGTGGGCCGCTCGGGCGGCGCGCCGGACGCGGTGCTCGACGGTGTCAACGGCAGCGTGGTGGACGGGCGCGACCCGGCCGCCGTCGCGGCGGCGATCACCGGCATCCTCCGCGCCCCCGCCGCCGAACGCGACCGGATGGGCGCCGCCGGCCGCGAGTGGGTCCGCACCCACTGGTCCTGGGACACCACCGCCGACCGCCTGGCCGCCCTCCTCGCCCCACCGCAGTCCCGCCCCGACCCGCGCGACCCACTCGACCCGCGCGATCCGCTAGACACGCTCGACCCGCGCGATCCGCGAAACCCGCGCGCGGCCGAAGCCCGGTAGCGCCGTGTCAGGTCGGGCACGATTCACCGGGCGGCACCGGGCGTTCGGATCCACGAACGCCCGGTCGAGGTTCGTGCCCGGTCCCCCACTCCCCTCGTGGTGGGGGCCCGAGCGGGCCTCTGCCGCGCCGACGAGAGAGAGCATGCCAACGGGAGCGACCGGACGGCCATGCATTAGCCTCTGGGCCTAATAGTCAACAACGCGGCAGGTCAGAAAGGCTGCGGGGAACCGGAGCAAGGTTCGTGATCGCACTGAAGTTCGGGGTCGCGGACCTCGCGAGGACCCGGTTCGTCATATCCCCGCTCGACCATCTGCTGGCCGGTTCGGCCCGGTTGGGCGTTCACCAGGGCAACGGGTCGCGCAGCGAACGCTGGTGGCGGGACGCCCGCCGCCACGTGCCCCACCGGGCCATGCGCTTCCTCGAAGTGGTCAACGCGAGCCCGATCGGCATCCCCGACTTCATGGTGGCGGACCTCGACGCCGTCCGCCGGCAGCTGACCGACGAGCTCGACGCGCTCCTCTCCGTCCCGCAGCAGACCGTGGAGGAGGGTGTCGCGATCTTCGGCGACCGCCTGGGACTCCCGGCCGCCCTGGCCCGGTTGCGCGAGGACGGCAGCCGGGGCCTGCGCGAGGTCAGCGACGGCGCCTGGGCGCTGTTCCAGGCCTGCCTCGCCCCGGACTGGCCCGACATCCGCCGCGCCCTGGAGGCCGACATCGCCGCCCGGGCCCGCACCGCCGCCCGCTCCGGGATCGGCGAAATGCTCGACTCGCTCCACCCGAAGGCCGTCTGGCGGGACGAAGGGGTGCTGGAGTGCACCCTCGGCGAGCTGGAGGGCTCCTTCGAACTCGGCGGCCGGGGCCTGGAACTGCGGCCCAACTACTTCGTCCAGCGGAGTATCAGCCTGCTGGCCGAGCCGGACCGCCAGAGCCTGCTGCTGCACCCGATCGCCGCCCCGACCGCCGAGCCCGCCGCCAGGACACCGGCCGCCGACGGCCTGGCCGCCGTGCTCGGCCCCGCCCGGGCCCGGGTCCTGCGCGCCATCGCCGGCAGCGACTGCTCCACCACCGAGCTCGCCCAGCGGCTCGGCGTCACCCCGCCCTCTGCCTCCGCCCACGCCGCCGCCCTGCGCACGGCCGGCCTGATCGCCACCCGCCGCGAGGGCAGGCAGGTCCGGCACGCCCTCACCGACGTCGGCCACGACCTCCTCCTCGACAACCCGCCGCCGCTGCCCCCGGCCTGAGCGCCGGCCGGCGACCGCTCCAGCGGGTGGACGGGGCCGCGCTACTCGCCGTGGAGGTCGGCGAGGTGGGCCAGGACGGCGAGGACGCGGCGGTTGCCCTCGACCGGGTCGAGGTCGAGCTTCATGAAGATGTTGCCGCAGTGCTTGACCACCGAGGCCTCGGTGATGCTCAGCCGGGCACCGACGGTCTGGTTGTTGAGGCCCTCCGCCATCAGCCCCAGCACCTCGCGCTCGCGCGGGGTCAGCCGGGCGATCGGGCGGTCGGCGGACTGCTGCCGGAGCAGCACCCGCACCACGTCCGGGTCGATCACGGTCTCGCCCGCCGCCACCCGGCGCAGCGCGTCCAGGAACTCGGACACCTCGCCGACCCGGTCCTTGAGCAGGTAGCCGAGTCCGGCCCGCTGCGCGCCCGCCGCCCCGAGCAGCCGGGTCGCGTAGGGGGTGGCCACGTACTGGGAGAGCACCAGGACGGGCAGGTCGGCGTGGCGGGAGCGGAGGTCGAGCGCGGCGCGCAGCCCCTCGTCCCGGAAGCCGGGCGGCATCCGGACGTCGGTGACGACGATGTCCGGCCGGTCGGCGTCCACGGCGGCGGCGAGGGCGTCCGCGTCGCCGACGGCGGCGGTCACCAGGTGGCCGCCCCGGGTGAGCAGTTCGACCAGGCCGGCCCGGAGCAGCACGGCGTCCTCGGCAAGGACTATCCGGAGCACGGCACCTCCAGCCGGAGCCTGGTCGGCCCGCCGGTCGGACTCGTCACCATCAGTCGTCCTCTCAGGATCGCCACCCGGTCGGCCAGTCCCTGGAGCCCGGCCCCGGCGGCCGGGTCGGCCCCGCCGCAGCCGTCGTCGGTCACCTGGAGCACCAGCCGGCCGTCCGCGACCCGCCCGTGGACGGTGACGGCGGTGGCGCCGCTGTGCTTGGCGGCGTTGGTGAGGGCCTCGGTGACGGTGAAGTAGGCGGTGGTCTCGACGGGGCCCGGCAGCCGGCCCGGCAGGTCGAGGTCGACCTCGACGGGGACCGGGTGGCGCAGCGCCACCTCGGCGACGGCGGCGGCCAGGCCGTGGTCGGTGAGCACCTGCGGGTGGATCCCCCGGACCAGGCCGCGCAGTTGCTCCAACGCCTGGCGGGCCTCGCCCCGGGCCCGGTCGACCAGCGCGAGCGCCCCGGCCTCGGTGGCCCCGCCTGCCCCGGCCCCCTCGCGCAGCTCGTGCGCGGCCAGGCCGAGCGTCATGGTGAGGGCCACCAGCTGCTGCTGGGCGCCGTCGTGCAGATCGCGTTCGATGCGGCGGCGCTCGGCCTCGAAGGCGTCGGCCAACCGGGCCCGGGACCGGGTCAGTTCGAGGACCTGGCCGCCGGGATCCTCCGCCCGGGGCCCGAGCAGCAGCCGGGCCAGCCGGACGTGGGCGGCGGTGAGCAGCGCCCCGGCATGGCCGCCGAGGTAGAGCCCGGCCAGGCCGAGGGCGGTGAACGGGAGCGCGTGCAGCGGTCCGGGCACGGCGTGGCCGGGGATCAGCATCACGGTCTCGGGGGCGAGCACCTGGACCACCACCGGGCTGACGACCAGCGCCGCGGAGAACAGCAGCAGGGCGGTCAGGCCGAGGCCGGCGGCGGTGAGCGGCGGGGCGACGAGCAGGGTGTGGGCGAGTTCGCGCCAGGTCGCGCGCTCGCGCAGCCGGGTGCGCAGCCGGGCGGGGCGCCCGGCCCCGGGGAGCGCCCGGTGCGGGTCGGGCACCGGCGCCGGTTCGACGAGCCGGAGCCGGCGGCGCTCCAGGGCTCCGACCGGCAGGCCGGAGAGCGCGACGGTGAGGAGCAGCGGCAGGCCGACGCCGACCACCGAGAGCCCGAGGCCGAGCGCGGTCAGGGCGAGCAGCAGCACCGCCGTCACCAGTCCCAGAACGGCGCCGCCGACCAGGTAGGCCCAGCAGCGCAGGGAGTCGCGGGTGAACGGGAAGCGCAGCGGACGGGCGCGCAGGGCCGCCAGGACGGCCACCTCGGACGACCGGTCGGCGGCCCCGGCAGCCCCGGCGGCCTCGCCCACGGAGGAAGCGGAGGAGGCGGAGGAGGCGGAGGAGGCGGCCTCGGCGGAGGAGAGGAACGAGGAAGAGGGGCCGACCGCCCCGGTCGCGCCCGCCCCGGTGTCCTCGGCCGTCGCCCGCCCCGTGCCCATCACCCCACCCTAACCGACCGGCTGACGTGCCCTTCGGCCCCGACGGACGGCCGCCCGCCCCCGCCCCCGGCAGCCGGCGGCCGGGTCAGCGCGACGGCGGCGATCACCGCGATCCCGCCCGCCAGGGTGTTCCAGCCGACCGGCTCGGCGAGCAGCAGCGCACCGAGCGCCGTCGACCAGAGCGGGGTCGCATAGGTGACGGCGGCGGCCACGGCCGTCCCCGCGGTGCGGACCAGGCCGAGGTTGAGGACGTAGGCGACGCCGGTGCCGAGCGCGCCGAGCACCAGCAGGGCGCCCGCGGCCCCGGCCCCGGGCCAGTGCGGGGCGCCGGCGGCCAGCGGGGCGGCCACCGCGAGCTGGGCTCCGCCGCAGGTGATCTGGACGGTGGACAGGGCGGTCGCCGAGTGCGGACGGTTCGCGAGGTGACGGCGCAGACAGGCGAAGCCGGCGCCGTAGCAGCAGGTCGCGGCCAGGCAGGCGAGTCCGCCGGCCACCGCGCCCGCCCCGCCGCCGGACGGTCCCGCCTCCCCGGCCGGCCCCCCGGCGGAGGCGCCGCCGAAGCCGTGCCACACGCCCAGCACGGTGAGCACCCCGGCGAAGCCGAGGGCGAGTCCGGCGAGCCGGCGCGGTCCCGGCCGGGGCTCCCCGGGTACCACGGCGAGCGCGAAGAGCAGGGTGAACAGCGGGGTGGCCGCGTTCAGCACCCCGGCCAGCACCGAGCTGACCCGGGTCTCCCCGTAGGAGAAGAGGACGAACGGCACCGCGTTCAGCAGGACCGCGGCGACGGCGCTGTGCCCCCAGACGGCGGGGTCGCGCGGGACGGCCTCGCGGCGGACGGCGAGGATCGCCCACAGGGCGGCCGCGCCGAGCAGACAGCGCCAGGCCGCCACCCAGACCGGGGGCACCCCGGCCTCCACCGCCACCTTGATCAGGGCGAAGCTCGCGCCCCAGATCGCCGACAGCGCCACGAACCCCGGCCACCAGCGCCCTCGCACTCCGACCACCCGCCTTTCCCCGGCCCCGGTCCGACCCGGCCCGCCCGCTCGTACTCGATGGACAGAGGGTCGCGGGTCGGCCGATCATGAGTCCAACAAGTGGCAGTGCGGTCGGAATGAGGAAGTCTCATGACCCAGGAGGTGAACCTCGCCCAGCTCAGGGCGCTGGTCGCGGTGGCCGACGCGGGCGGCTTCGGGTCGGCGGCGGCCGAGCTCGGCGTGAGCCAGTCGGCGGTCTCGCACGCCGTCGCCGCGCTGGAACGCGTGCTGGGCGCACCCGTGCTGCACCGGGGCGCACCCGCCCGGCCGACCCCGCTGGGCGAGCGGATCCTGCCGCACGCCCGGACGGCGGTCGCCTCCGCCGCGGCGGTCCGGTCGATCGCCGAGCACCGCGGCGGCGGGCTGACCGGCACCGTCCGGCTGGCCGCGCCGACCACCGTCTGCCAGGGGCTGCTGCCGGCCCTGCTGCGCGACTGGCGGGCCGAGCACCCCCGGCTGACGGTGCGGGTCTTCGAGGGCGAGGACGACGAGCTGGCCGTCTGGCTGGAGGCCGGCACGGTGGACGCGGCGGTCCTGGTGGACGCCGACCGGGTGCCGCCGGGGGCGGTCCCGCTCGGCGCCGACTCGATGCACGCGCTGCTGCGCCGCGACCACCCGCTCGCGGGCGAGGCCGGCGTCGACGTGGCGGACCTGGAGGACGACGACTTCCTGCTCTCGGAGGGCGGCTGCGAGCGGCACATCCGGGACGCCTACCGCCGGGCCGGCGTCCGCTTCGCGCCCCGGCACCGGATCCGCGACCTCAACACGCTGATCGGCATGGTGCACGCGGGGGTCGGCGTCTCGGTGATGCCGGCGCTGGCGCAGCCGATGCTGCCGCCGGACTGCGTCCTGGTGCCGATCCGGCCGGCCGCGCACCGCACCCTGACCCTCACCGGCCCGGCCGGGCGGCCGTGGTCCCCGGCGGTGACGGGCCTGCTGGCGGCGGTGCACCCCGGCCGGGACAGGTCCGCAGCACCGCGCTGAACAGTCGGCCGGAGCGACGGCGGGTGGGGCGGGCCGGTGCGGCCCGCCCCACCCGCCGTCGCTCCGACCCGCCGTCGCTCCGACCCGCCGTCGCTCCGACCCGCCGTCAGTCCGCGAGCCGCCGTCAGTCCGCGAGCCGCTCGCGCAGGTCCGCCAGGATCTCCGCGGCCTCCTCCAGCCCGTACCCGCGGCAGCGCTCGACGGCGGCGGCGAGCCGCTCCCGGGCCGCCGCCGTCCGGCCGAGGTCGGTGCCCTCGATCAGGGCGGCCAGCCGGACGGCCTCGGCGCGCGGGGTCTCGGCCCGCTCGCCGCCCGCCTCGTAGGCGGTGATCGCGAGGTCCGCCTCGGTCAGCGCCTCCTCGTAGCGGTCCGCCACCGCGTAGGCGCGGGCCCGCTCGTAGTGGACGGACGCCCGCAGGTACCAGGCGTCGGCCTCGGGCTCCGCCCGCTCGGCCCGCTCGCGCACGGCGTCCGCCTCGGCCAGCCGGGCCAGGGCCTGCTCCAGCCCGTCCGCCCCCTCCCGCTGCACGAGGAGCCGGGCGAACTGCCGCAGCATCGCGGAGACCGGACCGGTCTGCGGCCACTGCTCCTGTGCGGCGAGCGCCCGGGACCTGGCCGCGTGCGCGGCCTCCCAGCGGTCGGCGAGGGCGAGCGCGACGGCCGCCTCGGCGGCGACCATGGTGCGCAGGTGGAGGTCCTCGGTCCAGCCTTCCAGGAGGGTGGCCAGCCGCAGGTACTCCTCGGCGGCGTCCCGGTACTCGTCCAGGGTGTACAGGCCGCGTGCGAGGTCCAGCCTGGCCTGGGCGAACAGCCGGTCGTCCGGTCCGGCGGCGGCCGCGTCGGCCAGCACCGACTCCAGGACGGCCACCGCGTCGGCGGTCCGGTCGGCGGAGCTCAGCAGGTCGGCGAGCTGCAGCCTGGTCCTGGCCGCGTCCCCGGCGGCCGCCGGGCCCTTGCGGTCGAAGCGTCCGGCGGCCTCGGAGAGCGCCCGGATCGCGGCACCGGTGTCCCCGAGGTGGGCGCTGGCGTGCCCGGCCATCAGATAGGTGGCGGCGAACGGGTAGGACTCGTCGGCCCAGCGGGCGGCCGCGGCCAGGGCCCGGTGGAGCACCTCCACGGCCTCGGCCTGCTCGCCGTTCTGCAGCAGCGCCTGCCCCAGCAGGCCGTACGCGCGGGGCGTGTGCCAGGGCTGCCCGGCCTGCTCCAACTCGGCTATGACGGTGCGCAGTTCCTCGGCCGCCTCGGCGATCCGGCCCTGCCGGGCGGCGACGTCGGCGGCGTACTGGCGGGCCACCGTCAGCCGGCGCACGGAGCCCCGGGCGGCCGCGGCCTCGCGGTAGGCGGTGACGGTGCGGGCGAAGCGCCCGGCCTGCTCGGCGGGCGGCTCCTCGGGCGGCTCGGGCAGCGCCAGGACGAGTTCGTGGTGCGCGGCGTAGGCGCGGCACTGGAGGACGACCAGGTAGTCGTCGTCGGCGAGGGCGGGGCCGCCGGGGGCGGCGGCCAGCTCCTCGGCCCGGGCCAGTGCGGCGTCCAGGGCCGCCCAGTCGACGGCCCGTGCGGTCCCGGCAGCGTCGGCGCCCCCGGACTCGGAGCCGTCCCCGGAGCCGTCCCCGTCCCCGCCGTCCGAACCACCCTCCGAGCCGTCCCCGACGAGGACGGCGACCAGGGCCCGGGTCCGGGCCGCCAGGGCCCGCCCGGCCAGCCCCTCCCGCTCGAAGAGGTCGCCGGCGCCCCGCAGTTCGGCGGCGCCCTCCTTCCAGTCCTCCCGGTCGAGTGCCGCGTGCGCCCGCCGCTCGGCGAGTTCGGCGCGCAGCTGCCCGGCCGTACCCACCCGGTCGTCCGCATCGGCCGCACCCGTGACCGCGGCCTCGCCCTCGGCGGTGAACCGCTCGTCGATCCGCCGCCAGAGCCGGTCCGCGTCGGGGTGCCCGAGCAGTTGCAGCTCGCGGGCGCGGAGCAGCAGCGCGGCGAAGTCCTCCGGCTCCGGCTCGGCCTCCCGGACCGGCACCGCCGGCACCACCGGGACGGCGGCCAGTTCCGGCGCGGCCGAGGCCCGTACGCCCAGCGCCAGCGGCTCGGCGAGCAGCGGCCGGCGGGCGAGCCGGTCGCGGCGGCGGGAGCCCACCGCCCCGGTGCCGTTGCGGGCGTCGAAGCGGGCGGCCAGGGCGTCGGCCTCGGTGCGCAGATGGGCGAGCAGGGTGTCGACGGTCCAGCTCGCGCCGGGCGGGCCGCTGACGGTGAGCGCGCCGTGGCCGGCCCGGGCCAGGCCGGCGATCAGCACCTCGACGCCGGTGAGGAAGTCCAGCCGGCCGCTCGGGTCGCCGGTGACACCGAACAGGTCGCGGTTCTCGGCGAGGATCTCCAGCCCGCGCGGCTCGTTGCCGGACAGCGCGCAGAACTCGATGTGCTGGCCGACCGAGCGGACCAGTCCGCTCTTGCCGCGGGCGAAGCGGTAGCCGACCAGGTGGCTGGAGCGGGCCTCGTCCAGCCGGCCCTGGCGCAGCAGCGGGAGCAGCGCCTGGGCGTGGCTGACATGGGGCTCCTCTGCGCAGGTGCTCTCGCCGCTGAGCACCGGCCGCCAGGCTTCCAGCGCGGCCGCGTCGTCGCCCTGGCGCACCAGGTGGGAGGCCGCGGCGCGGACCTCGCAGGCGTGGCAGTCGCTCAGCTCGGTGCGCGGCCGGGCGGCCCACAGCTCGTAGGCGTCCTGGACGTCCTCGCCGATGTGGGCGGCGAGGTGGAAGCGCTGGGCGTAGTAGGGCTGGAGGCCGTGGCCGGCGGCGCGGTAGCGGTCGCGCATCTCGCCGTGCCAGCGGCGGACCGAGGCGAGCGGCACGTCGGGGGTGCCGAGCAGCGAGGTGGCGACCCACTTGAAGCGCCAGAACACCTGCTGCGTCGCCCACTCGCCGAAGCTGTCCGGGTCGGTGTCCCAGAGCCTGAGGACGCGGGCGAAGACGACCGGGGCCTTGCTCCGCTCGCCGTCGTACTCGTAGGCCTCCATGAGTTCGAGGAGGGCCATGGCGCGCAGCCCGGTGTCCTCGAACTGGTCGGCGGCGTCGACGAGTTCCTCGGCGGTGACGGTCCGATGCCGGCCGTAGGGGCGGGCGTCGTTGTCGCGCAGCGCGGCCATCACCGCGTCGATGGTGTCCAGCATCACGCCTCCTTCTGCGGGCCGTGCGGGTCCTGCCGGTCCTGCGAGCCCTGCGCGCCCCCGCCGGACCCGCCGGACCGGCCGGCGGCCTCGTGCCCGAGCATCGCGTGGTCCAGCAGGCTGATGAACGAGCGGTTGAGCAGGGCGCTCTCGCTGGAGGTGAGCGGTCGGCGGGTGAGCAGCACGGCCTGCCCGTAGAGCGTCTCGACGGCGGTGACGGCGAGTTCGCGGTCCACGATCGAGGCGGCCCGGCGCACCAGCGGGTTGAGGTGGTTGAGGACCAGCTGGGCCCGGGGCACCTCGGCCCGCAGCGAGCCGAGGATGTCGGCCCACAACCCGTCGGCCTCCTCGGCGAGTTGGGCGCGGCCGCGCTCGTGCCTGGCCTCCCGGTTGTCGAGCAGCAGGGCGGGCGCGCTGGTCGGGTGGAAGCTGCGCAGGGCGACGTCGCAGTCGAACCGGCCGACCACCTCGCGGGCCACGGCGAGGAAGGCCGAGGCGGCGAGTTCGGCGGCCGGGTCGACGGTGTCCAGGTGCGCGGTGACGGTGCTGGGGTCGAGGTCGGCGACGGAGGTGCCGGGCCGGATCTCGGGCAGCCGGTGCACGAGGTCGCGGTCGTAGGTGTAGCCGCCGTTGACGACGCCGAGCCCGGCGGCACCGGCGATCGGGGCGACCTGGCGGAACTCCTCGACGGTGCGGGTGACCAGGACGACCGGGTGGGTACGGGCGAACTCGTCCAGGGTGACATTGCCGTCGGTGGTCTCGAACGGCAGCCAGGGCAGCAGCATCCGCAGCAACTCGTCGTCGTAGCGGGCGAGTTCCTTGACGGCCAGATGGTGCACCGAGATGAACCGGTGCAGCAGCGCCGGGTCGCTGGCGGACAGGCCGGTGAGCCAGTCGCGGATCCGGGTACCGAGCGCGTCACGGACGGCGGCGAGCATCTCGTCGGCGTACAGGCCCTCGCGGGAGGCGGTGGGCCGCAGGCCGTCGGTGTCGACCACGCAGCGGACGAAGAACGCCCAGTCGGGCAGGAGTTCGTCGGCGTGGTCGGAGAGCAGCATGCCCTTGAGGTGGACCCGGTGGCCGGCCCGGCGGGACGGCGGGACGGCGTCGGGCAGCACGTAGGCGACACCGCGCAGGCCGACCAGCGGCAGGTCCAGCTCGATGGTGTCGAGCGGGGTGAAGTCGAAGGTCGAGCGGCAGTATGCGGCCAGCGCCTCGCGGCGGGCCAGCGGGGAGCCGTGCCGGTCGGCCCACGGCGGGGTGTGGTTGACCCGGGTGGTCTCGCCCCGGCCGTCGACCACGGTGACCTCGTGGCGCAGCAGGCTGCCGAAGTCGCGGGCGAGGGAGATCACCCGGTCGGTGCGGGTCCACTCGGCGGCGTCGGCGCGCGGGGCGAGCCGGACGGTGGTGCCCGGCTCGGGCTTGGCCTCGGCCGGCAGGGTGCGGATGGTGTAGCGGCCGTCCGAGCCGCCGCGCCACTCGATGACGGGGGCGTCGGGGGTGGCGGCGGAGCGGGTGACGACGGTGATCTCGTCGGCGACGACGAAGCAGGCCAGCAGGCCGATGCCGAACTGACCGATGAAGTCGCCCCGGGCGCGGGCGAGTCCGTCACCGTCGAGGCGGCCGTCGGCGTCGCGCTTGGAGCTGCGGCCGATGGTGGCGAGGAAGGTGTGGACGTCCTGCTCGGTCAGGCCGATGCCGGTGTCCGTGACGGTCAGCCCGTGGTCGGTGCGGACGGTGATCGCGGCGGGCGCCGACGGGTCGAGGGCCTGCCGGGCGGAGATGGCGTCGACCGCGTTCTGCAGGAGTTCGCGCAGGTAGACGCGGGGGCTGGAGTAGAGGTGGTGGGAGAGCAGGTCGACCAGGCCGCGCAGGTCGACCTGGAAGGTGTGCGCGCTCGTCGGGTTCTCGGATGGGGACACCGGTGGCTCTTTCGATCGCAAGGGCGGTTCGGGCATGGGGAGGGGCGGCACGACGGCTCCCGGCGGCGGCAGCCGCGGCCGGGGGTCGCGGGGCCGGGCGTCGCGGGACCGGGAGACCCGGGCCCCTAGGGTGCGCAGCGGTCGCGGTGGGTGCGGAAGTTCTCGGCCTCGTCGCCGCCCAGGTAGTACCAGGGCCAGTCGGTGACGACGTCGTCGAGGGTGGCGAACACCGCGTGGGCGAGCTCGCGCTCGTCGGCGAGCGAGAGGACCATCGCGAAGACGTTGTGGGTGGCCCGCCAGTCGCGCCGGCGCCGGTAGGCGGGGTGCAGCACGGAGCGCAGCGTCGCCTCGCGCAGCGCGGCGCGGACGGTCGGGCCGGTCAGATAGGCGTGGTCCTCGCCGCCGGGCAGGTCGAGCCAGTGCTCCAGGTGCGCGAGGGCGACGATCTCGCCGAGCGGACTGCCCTCGGGGGCGTCGAGCATCGCCCGGCGGGCGAAGGCGTGCATCTCCTCGTGCGAGCCGCCCCACTTGGCGCAGAGCTGCTGCAGCCGCTGCTGGTGGGAGGCGAGGTGCTCGGGGTCGCGGCGCAGCGCGGCGTCGAAGCGCGCGGTGGCGATGCCGCGGCCGAGCGAGGCGCCGCGGGCGCCGATCTGCAGGAAGAACCAGGGGGCGAGCCAGGACGGTTCGCGCTCGGCCACCTCCAGCAGCTGCTCCTCGGCGGTGCCGAGCCGCTCGCGGAAGAGCTGCCACTGCTCCTCGGTGACCTGCTGGGCGCGCTGGCCGGTGCGGGCCTCCCAGGCCCAGGCGATCTGCCGGGCGCCGGAGAACAGCAGCAGCAGGGTGTCCTCGGGGCGCTCGGCGACGGTGCCGGCCAGCCAGCGCTCGGTGCCCTCGACGGAGCCGAGCCGGTGGAGCAGCCAGGTCAGCTCGGCGGCGTCGTCGATCTCGGTGAGGACGGAGCCGAGCGCGTTCCAGTCGCCGGCCTCGGCGAGGGCGCGCAGCCGGCGCAGCTCCTCGTCGCCGTGCGAGAGGTCGAGCACCGGGGTGAGGCCGCGCGGCGCCTTCCGCCCGAGGCCGCGGCTCCGACGGCCGGCCGGACCCGCCGGGGCGTCATCGGCGGATCGGCGTCGGAAAAAGGACATGGTGCGGCCCCCCTGAGACCTCGTCGACCGGGACGGTCAGCGGTTTCGTTCGTATGGCCTCGCAGTGGCCACTCGGATGCACTGCATATCACGCGCCTCCGACATCCCGTCGACCAGCCCTGTGCCCGGACGCCACCCGGTCCTCCCCCGGCCGCGCCCGCACACCCGACCCGCCCCCAACGCACGGGACCCGGCCCGCCGCCGTGCGGCCGGGCCGGGTCCTCGCCGTGCGGCGACGCGGGATCAGACCCGGTCGGCGGCGATCAGCAGGTACTGGAAGGAGCCGTCCTTGTAGGAGTTGATGAACGCCTCCTCGATGCCGGTCACCAGCGACGGCACGGTGGCGCGCAGCTCCCAGTACGGGAGGGTGGCCGCGGTGAGGTCGATGACCGCGTTCGGCACCAGGCGGTTGTCGGCCATCGCCTTGAAGTACTCGCGGCGGGAGTGGATATTGCACTCGAAGTGGGCGTTGATCTGGGAGACCCACTTCGAGGGCTGGCCGTAGGTCGGGTTCCAGCAGCCGGTGATGGTGACGTAGCGGCCGCCGACCGACAGGATCCGGGAGTGCTCGCCGAGCAGGTCCTCCAGGTCGACGTACATGCTGGACTCGTTGTTCCAGGACGCCCGGACGCTGCCGGTGTCGAACGGCATGTCCAGCATGTTGCGGACCTGGGCGCGCACCGAGCCGTCGATGCCGAGCTCCTTGGCCCGCCGGTTGCCGAACTCGGCCTGCTTGGCGGACAGGGTGACACCCTCCACCTTGCAGCCGAAGCGCTGGTGGGCCATCACCATCGAGCCGCCGCGGCCGCACCCCGCGTCGACCAGGGTGTGCTCGGGGCCGATGTCACCGAGGTTGTCCAGCAGCACGTCGGTCTGTGCGGACTCCAGTCGGTGCAGCTCGGCGACCAGCTTCTTCTCGCGCTCGCTGTCGTCCGGCGCGCCCAGCGCGGCCTGGTCGACCGCGCCGATGCCGTAGTGGTGGTGGTAGAGGCCGTCGACATCGCCGAGGCGGAGGTTCACCGGCCGGGCCTCGTGGTCCCAGTAGCGGGCGATGTCGCCCTGGTACGGGGTGGCCGGCCCGGGGACGGCGGTGCGGTTCACGGGGGTGGTGTCGGTGACGGACACGGTTCAGCTCCTTGGTTACCAGAAGTCGGGCAGGCTGTAACGGAAAGTGTTGGTCTGATGCCAGTTGTGGTTGCCGTCGACCCACGCGGCGACGCCGCGCAGGAAGCGCACCACCACCGGGACGGGGCAGGTGGCGGCGAGTGCGGCCGCCTCCGCCTCGAAGGCGTGCATGAGCTCGTTGTGCACCTCGACGGCCTTGAGGTAGCCGTCGCGGTCGCTGACCCCCTCGCGCTCGGAGATCACCACCGGCAGGTTCAGGTGGGTGCCCGGGCTGGACAGCTCCTTGGTGTACGAGTACAGGTCGTTGACGATGGTGGTGGCGTTCGAGGCGAGCGCGATGACCCGCTGCATGGCGGGGCGGGCGTGCAGGTCGGCGGGCAGCTCGTAGCCGCCGACGGTGTCCGTGATGGTCGGGCAGGGGCGGAAGTTGTTGAACTGACGCATCGCCAGGTACTCCCAC
The DNA here is from genome assembly GCF_001279805.1 of Streptomyces sp. XY431. Classification (NCBI taxonomy): domain Bacteria; kingdom Bacillati; phylum Actinomycetota; class Actinomycetes; order Kitasatosporales; family Streptomycetaceae; genus Streptomyces; species Streptomyces sp. XY431. The sequence continues at coordinate 11,264 of NZ_LGDO01000027.1, read as the reverse complement.
ACCTCCGGCACATGGTCCTCCTGGGCCCAGGCGCCCTCGGCGAGGTAGCCGAGGTGCAGCCGCGCCATGTCGTGCCGGAACCGGTCCGACTGGGCGGCGGTGGCGCTGCGGTCGAAGTGGTCCATCGCCGAGCGGTAGGCGCGCCGGGGCGCGTCCGCCGCCAGGGACTCCGCCCAGGCGCCCTGGTACTCGGCGGTGGTGTGCACCGGGTCGAGCGCGGTGTGGGCGAGCAGCAGCCGACTGCCGAGGCCGACCGGCGAACCGCCGTGGTCCTCGCAGTAGTAGTCGTCGACGGCGTTCTCGGCGACCATCAGCCGGGTGGCGATCATGACGTGGTCGACGCTGGGCGCGTCGGGGTGGCAGCCGACCATGTAGCGGCTGACCGAGAAGCCGTCGAACTCCTCCGCGTAGTCCGGCGGGTAGAGCTGCACCTCCTCCTCGGCCCACAGCTTGATCCGCCGGCTCACCTCCGCGACCCGCTCCGCGTCCGGCTCGCCCACCGGGTGGAAGTACAGTCCCGGGATCGGGTCCCCGCTCGCCGGCTTGCCCCGCGCCGCGCCGTCCGCGCCGTCCGTGTCGGCCACCGTGTCCGCCCTGGACGGAAGTTGACGTGGCGTCAAACTCAGTCCCGAGGTGCCGAGTCCGCTCGGTCCGCGGAGGATCTGCTCCAGCGCCGTCCCGCTCATGACCGCACCGCCGCCCTGCGGCCGGAGTGCGGATGCTGCGACGTCTGCGGTGTCTCGCTGCTCGTGGCCACGGGCATGGGAGAACCTTCCTCTGTGAAGGGGGGACACGTCATGACGGGCCGTCGCCTCGTCCAGAAGAGGGGATCTCCCCATGCGGCGGGGCCCCGTCTCGCTTGCTGCCCAACCGTAGGCGGGGCGGAACGATCTGAGCCGCTTCGCATGATCCTGTGCACTCGAAAGGGTGAACGTTCACGTGTGATGCGTTTGAAACAGCGCATCCGATGATCGGTTCGGGCCGGCGCCCACGGCAGAGCGGCCCCGCCGGGTGGCGGGGCCGCTGGTGAAGGGTGGTGCGTAGCCGGAGGACAGCCTCGGCGGTGGCGGACCGCCTCAGCGGTGCTCGGGGTTCTCGAAGTCGAAGCGGCAGCCCGCGTCCCACTCGGAACGCTGGTTGCCGTGGACCGGGATCCCGCCCGCGTCCTTGATCATCCGCGCGAGGTGCAGCAGGTTCCAGGTCATGAAGGTGGCGTTGCGGTTGGTGAAGTCGTTCTCCGGCCCGCCCGAACCCGCGTCCAGGTACGACGGCCCCGGCCCGGCCTCCCCCACCCACCCCGCGTCGGCCTGCGGCGGGACCACGTACCCCAGGTGCTGGAGGCTGTACAGCACGTTCATCGCGCAGTGCTTCGCGCCGTCCTCGTTCCCGGTGATCAGGCAGCCGCCGACCCGGCCGTAGTACGCGTACTGGCCGTGCTCGTTGAGGATCGACGAGCAGGAGTACAGCCGCTCGATCACCTGCTTCATCACCGAGGAGTTGTCGCCCAGCCAGACCGGCCCGGCCAGCACCAGGATGTCGGCGGCCATCACCCGGCTGTAGAGCACCGGCCAGTCGTCGGTCTCCCAGCCGTGCTCGGTCATGTCCGGCCAGACCCCGGTGGCGAGGTCGTGGTCGACCGCGCGGACCACGTCCACCCGCACGCCCTGGCGCTCCAGGATCCCGGTGCTGACGTCGATCAGCCCCTGGGTGTGGCTGCGCTCGGGCGAGCGCTTGAGGGTGCAGTTGATCACCATGGCGGTCAGATCGGTGTAGCGGGCGGGCGAGGAGGACATCGGCGGCCTTTCCAGGTCCTACGACGGTTCGGGTCACCCATCACTCCACCCCGGGCCCGCACCGCCCGCCCGCCGGGATCCGCCGACCGGACCCCCCTCACTCCTCCCCGACCGGACCCGGAGCCGACTCCGCAGCCGAGTCCGCAGCCGACTCCGGGGCCGATTCCGGCACGGACTCGGGCACGGACTCGGGCACCGGCTCCGGTGCCGCCACCGGGATCGGGGTGACCAGCATCCGCCCGGCCAGCGCGGTGCCCGCCGTGACGGCGGCGAGGGTGGCGTCGAACAGCGGCCGGATGTTGCGCTGCTGCCAGAGCGACAGGGTGGCGGCCCAGGCGGCCTCCCTGGCCCGGGCGGTCGAGAACGCCCCCACCAGGTGGCGCAGCGGCTCGGCCGCCCCGGCGGCGGCCCCGGCGATCCGCTGCTCGAACCCGGCCCGCTCCTCGGCCTCGGCCCGCACCAGCAGCTCGCCGACCAGGACGTAGTCCTCGTGCACCGGCGGGGTGTCGGGCGTGGTCCGGCGCTCGATGCAGGTCTCGACGACGGCGAGCGGCAGGTCGTGGCAGAGGTGGGCGTTGGTCCCGGCGAAGGCGAACTGCACCGGCCACACCCTCCGGTCGTCCCGCGCGTCGACCAGCGGCTGCCAGGCGTCGCCGACCGCCCGGCCCGCCCCGACGGCGTCCAGCACGTCGAAGTACTGGTTGGCGAGCAGGACCCCGAGCCGCTCGACGAACGCCGGGTCCCGGACCTCGCCGGCCGCGATCCGCCGCTCCACCAGCGCGGCCACCCGCAGGTGCATCCGGTTGAAGCAGGCGATCCCGTCCCCGGGGTCCAGCCGCGCCCCGATCTCCCGCATCCGCTCGACGACCTCGTCGACGCTCTGCGCCCTGGTGGGTGCGTGGGTCATGAGGACGGTCCCTTCCATTGGCGGTCCCCGACGGGCACGGCGCTCGCCCGGGCTGCCACCTATACCCACCCCGCCCCGGCCCGCCGCCCGACCCGGGGGACACACCGCCGCCGGTCACCCGTTCCGGCGAGCCCGACCGGCCCGCGGGCCCCGCGCCGCCGCCGGACCAGGGCCTCCGGCTCGCGCCGCCGCTCCTCCCCGGGGAGGGGGACGGTTGGCTCCGTGGGGGGAGGCGACGGGTACCTCGGGCGGACGTTCCGCGGGCGCGCGGCGAGCAGGCTGGAAGCAGCCGGAAGCGCTCCGGCCACCATCGGGAGGGGACCGGAATGACCACCACCACGCCGCACCGCAGCACCCCGCACCACCGCACCGCGCACCACGGCACGGCGCGCCGGTTCGCCCGCCGCGCGGCCGTCGCCGTCCTGGCCGGCGCGGGGCTGCTGGCGACGCTCGCGCCGAGCGCCTCGGCCGCCGCGCCGGCCGCACCGGTGGCTCCGGCCGCCGACCGGGCGGCCCTGGACGCGGCGCTGCGGGCCGTGGTCGGGGAGGGCGGCTCCTCGGCGGTGCTGGCGGAGGTCCGGAAGGACGGCCGCACGACCTGGCGGGGAGCGGCGGGGGTCGCGGACCTGGCGACCGGCGCACCGGTGCCGGAGGACGCCCGGTTCCGGATCGGCAGCGTCACCAAGACCTTCGCCGCCACCGTGGTGCTCCAACTCGTCGGCGAACGCCGGATCGGACTGGACGACCCGGTCGAACGCCACCTGCCCGGGCTCGTCCCGAACGGCGCCGCGATCACCGTGCGCCAGCTCCTGAACCACACCAGCGGGATCTACAGCTTCACCGACGACCCGAGGTTCGCCACCGAGGGCGAGGAGGCGCTGGACCGGTGGCTGACGGTCGGCCGCTGGACCACCTACCGGCCGGTGGAGGTGGTGCGGATCGCCACCGCCCAACCCCCGTACAGCGCCCCCGGCGCGGCCTGGCACTACTCCAACACCAACTACGTGCTGCTCGGGATGATCATCGAACACGTCACCGGCCGCGGCTGGGACGAGGAGATCGAGCGCCGGATCGTCCGGCCGCTGGGCCTGCGCGGCACCTCGATGCCCGGTACCTCACCGGTCGTCCCCGGACCGCACGCCCACGGCTACGTCGAGCGCCCGTCCGGCGGCCCGGCCGATGTCACGCTGCAGAACCCGTCGGCGTACGGCGCGGCCGGGGCCGGCATCTCGACCACCCGGGACCTCGCCCGTTTCAACGCGGCGCTGCTCGACGGCCGGCTGCTGCGACCGGCGGAGCTCGCCGCGATGAAGCAGCAGGTCGCCACCGGAGGGGACAACACCTACGGCCTCGGGCTGAGCCGCTACCCCACCGCCTGCGGCGAGTTCTGGGGCCTCACCGGCGGCATCGCCGGCTACGGCACGCTGGTGATGGGCGACGCCGCGGGGCGGCGGCAGGTCGTCGTCTCGATCAACCCGTACCACGTCACCGAGGCCACCGGCCGTACCTTCCAGGCCCTGGTCGACACCGCGGCCTGCGGCAGCGGCGGGCCGACGGCGGGCTGACGGCGCACGGGTCGACGGCACGGACCGAAGGAACGGCCCCGGGCCGGGGAGCCCACTGCTCCCCGGCCCGGGGCCGCTTCCGTTTCCGTCTCCGCCTCCGCCGCTCCGGTGTCCGTCGGCGAGGGGCGGGGCCGGGCTACCGCTTCGAGGCCACCGACACGTAGTCCACCCGCATCGGGTGCCCCGGTTCGGTGGCCGGGGTGACGGAGCCGCCGAAGGCGGCCGGGAGGTTGCCGCCGACGGCGACGTTGAGGATGAGGAACAATCCCCGGCCGACGGCCCGGTCCCAGGTCGCGCGGTCCATCTGCGCGGCCGTGACCCGGTGGTGCTCCCGGCCGTCGAGGTACCAGCGGACCTCCTCGGCACCCGGCTTCAGGTCGACCTCGACCGCGTAGCGGTGGAAGCCGGTGCGGCACTCGGCGCCGCAGGGCTGGTCTCCCGAGCCGAGGCCGCGCGGCTCCTGGCACGGGCCGCCGTCCAGCACGCCGCAGTGCATCGTGCCGAAGACCGCGTCCCGGCCGTTGACCTGCTCCATGATGTCCAGCTCGCCGATGGCCGGCCAGCCGGTGTACCCGTTGCGCAGCTCGCCGCCGAGGGTCCAGAAGGCGGGCCAGTAGCCGGCGGCGGCCGGACCGGTGACGTCGGGCAGTGCGATCCCGGCCTCGATCCGCAGCACACCGCCGGGCGGCGGGGCCAGGTCGGCGCGGCGGGACTCGATCCGGCCGGAGGACCAGCGGCCGTCCGCGGTCCGGGTGGGCACGATCTCCAGCGCGCCCCGGCCGTCGAGCCGGACGTTGTCGGTCGAGTCGGTCATGGTCTCGACCTCGCCGGTCCCCCACTGCGTGGCCGGGCAGCCCGGGTAGCAGGTGCCGAGGTCGTACTGCCAGTTCGCGGCGGACGGGCGGCTGCCCGCCGGGCCGTCGAAGTCGTCGCGCAGCAGCTGGGTCCAGCCGGACGCGTCAGGTGCCGGGGCGGCGGCACCGGCGCCGGCGCCGACACGCGGCGGCAGGGCGCCCGCGTCCGTCAGCACCCGCTCCAGGCGCGGGGTCAGCACGACGGCGGCGACGTTGGTCAGGTGCGTGTCGTCGCGGTAGAGCAGGATGCGTTCCAGCACGGCCGGGCAACTCCGGCCGTTGCCCGGGCAGATGACGTCGTTGACCGACACCGCGCGCACGCCCGGGATCCGCCCGGCCGCGATCTCGTCCGCGAGCGGGTCCGCCCAGAGTGCCTTGTCGCGCGGGAACTCGCAGGCCGCCGGGTCGTCGGTGTGGCCGGAGACGCAGGCCGGCACGTCCGTCCCGGGAATCGGGGTGTCGCGCAAGTAGACGATCGGGACGCCGAGTTCACGCAGCGGGGCGAGCGTCTTCGCCCAGCCCTGGAGCACCGACTCGCGGTCGTCGGTGTACCGGTTGAGGGTGGAGACCACGATCAGCCGCGGCTTGGGCCCCTCGGCCAGCCGGGTCAGGGCGTTCGCCCGCCAGGTGTCGCACTCGCGGTAGGTCCGGCCCAACTGCGGGTTCACCACCGAGAGTTCCGGCAGCGGACAGCCCTGCTTGACCAACTCCTCCAGTTCCCACCGCCGTTCGGCGGCGAGGGCGAGCAGGGAGGAGAACCACTGGCCGGCGTGCGAGTCGCCGAGCAGCACGATCCGGTCCGGGCTGCCGACCACGCCGAAGCGGCAGTCGGGGCTGGTGGTGGCCGCCGGGTCGACCTCGCACTCACCGTCCGGCGGGAAGTCCTTGCGGGCCTGGACGGCGTCCGGCACCACCGCCGGACCGCTCTTGAGCGGGGCCGCGGTGCGCACCAGCAGCGAGGTGCCGTCCGGCGAACCGGGCGGCAGACCCTGGAGGTCGACCGGCGCCGCCGGGCCGAGCAGCCGGAGCGTCCCGGTGCCGACGACCAGCGCCAGCACCACCGGGATGACCACCGAGGCGAGCCCCAGGGACAGCCCCCGGCGCGGGAGTTCGGAGACGGTGCGGCTGTGCCGCAGCGGCTGCTCGACCCACCGCATGACGGCTGCGGCGGGCAGGGCCGCGGCGGCGGTCAGCGCCACCTTCACCGGCCAGTCCAGCGGGCCGAACTTCGCGCCCACGAGGACCAGCACCGGCCAGTGCCAGAGGTAGAGGTTGTAGGAGAGCCGGCCGATCGCACGCGGGACCCGCAGGCCGAGGACGCGGTCCACGCCGTAGCCGGACGCCGCGTCCCCCTCCCGCCCCGGCGTGCCGGCCAGGATGACGGCCGCCGTGCCCAGGGTCGGCACCAGCGCGGCCCAGCCCGGGTACGGGGTGCCGCTGTCGTACGCCAGCACGCACCACACCACGGCCGCCGCACCGCCCCAGCCCACCGCCGCCCGCAGCGGGCGCGGACCGCGCAGCAGGTGCCAGGGCAGCAGGGCCAGCAGCGCGCCGACCCCGAACTGCCAGACCCTGGAGGGCGTTCCGAGGTAGGCGAGCGAGACGGAGTCGTGCGTCCAGCGCAGCGAGAGCGCGAAGGAGCCGACGGTCAGCACGGCGGCGAGCGCCGCCGCGACCGGCCGCACCGCCCGCCCGCGCCCGTCCGCCCGGCCGCGCCGCACCACCCGCAGCACCAGGTAGGCGGTGAGGGCCAGCAGCGGGCCCCACACCAGGTAGAACTGCTCCTCCACGGCCAGCGACCAGAAGTGCAGCAGCGGACTCTCGTCCCGCCCGGCGGCCAGGTAGTCGGTCTGCTGGGCGACGAAGCGCCAGTTGCCGACCGAGAACGCCGCCGCGAGCACGTCGTACTCCAGGTCGGCCCGGCGCAGCGGCACCGTCAGCCAGGCGCCGAACAGGGCGACCGCGCCGAGCACGATCGCGGCCGAGGGCAGCAACCGGCGGGCCCGGCGGGAGAAGAACTCGCCGAGCCGGATCCGGCCGGTGGTGGTGGCCTCGCGCAGCAGCAGGCCGGTGATCAGGTAGCCGGAGACGACGAGGAAGACGTCGACCCCGACGAAGCCGCCGGCCAGCCCGGGGACGGCGGCGTGGAAGGAGAGGACCGCGAGCACGGCGAGCGCGCGCAGGCCCTCGATGTCGGGACGGAAGCCGGCCGCACGGTGCGCCCGGCCCGGGGCATCGGAACCCCGGGAGAGGGCGCGGCCGAAGCGGCCGCCGCGACCGGCGTCACCGGCGGCGGTGCGCTGGCCGGGGATGGTGAAGGCGTCCGGCGCGAGCTCGGTCACCACGGACGGTAGGGACGAGGACGACTTGGGAGGTGACGACATGGACGAAGGCGACCTTTCAACCCAGCCAGGGCAGCATCGGACGGACCCAGCCGGACGCGAGCAGCGCGGTGAGCACGAGCGTGGCGGTGGCGGCCAGCCCCTCCGGCCAGCGGCGGGGCAACATGCCGGACCGGGGCGCCTTCGACCCGGTGGTGACGTCTTCGCGGTGGGCGGTGCCGCGCACCTCGCGGACGAGGTCGCGGATCAGCGGCAGGCCGATCTGCGCCTGCACCGCGAGGTAGAGCCCGAGACCCCAGTTCGGGGCCCATCCGTACTGAACGACGGCCAGACCGAGGCCGACGGCCGCGGCGGCGAGCGAGCCGCACAGCCAGACCAGCGAGACCAGCACGACCTTGCGCGCCATCCCGCCGGAGCGGGACTTGCTCCGCGCCGCGGGCGCGGAGGACCCCGCGGCGTCCGCCCCGGCGGCACCGGTCGGCACCCAGGCCGCGCTGCGCCCGCGCAGGGTGTGCCAGAAGGCGACCCCGGCGGCGACGCCCATCAGGACGTTGGAGCGGATCACCTCGATCCGCCAGCGGGTGCGGCTGACCCGGGGCATCAGCACGTGCCAGAGCCAGAGCGGCGCGAGCATCGGCAGCATGTGCCAGGGCCGGATCTGCTCCGGGTACCAGAACATCATCACCAGCGGCGGCAGTGGCGCGACGAAGATGTTCACGGCGGCGGCGAGGTAGCCGACGATGCCCTCGTAGAAGCACAGGCGCATCCGCCAGGGCGCGCCGATCCGCTTGAGCTCGGGCGAGCCGAGCAGGTGCAGATTGCCCATCGCCCAGCGGTACTGCTGGTTGACGTACGAGGAGAGGTTGTCGGGCGAGGTGCCCTTGGCGACCAGCACCGGGACGTACAGCGTCCGGTAGCCCTTGGCGTACAGGCCGAGCCCGGTGAAGAGGTCCTCGCTGTGGTCGAGCCGGGCGAACCCGCCGGCCCGGTCGATCGCGACCCGCCGGTAGACGGCGTTGCTGCCGCAGCAGATGGCGGCGTCACTCGCGTCCCGGGAGGGCTGGATCCAGCGGAAGAACCACTCCTGCGCGGCACCGGCGGCGCGCTCGATCCAGCTCATCGTCTCGTCGGTGTCGAAGCACTGCGGGCTCTGGACGATGCCGATCCGCGGGTCCGCGAAGTACGGGACGAGGTGGCGCAGGAAGTCGGGCCGGGGCGCGAAGTCCGCGTCGAGGATGGCGATGAGCTCGCCGGTGCTGAGCGTGAGCGCGTGGTTGAGGTTGCCGGCCTTCTTGAGGTGCCCCCGGTCGGGCCGCACCACGTACCGGTACCCGTGCGCGGCCGCCAGGTCGGCGACCTCGGACCGGTCGGCGTCGTCGAGCACCCAGACGGTCAGCGCACCGGGCCAGTCGACCTCGGCCACCGCCCGGTAGGCGTTCTCCAGGATGTCCAGCGGCTCACCGCAGGTCGGCAGGTAGAGGTCGACGGTCGGCAGTTCCTCCGGCGCCCACGCGTGCACCAGCACCTCGTGGGACTGCCGGGTGAGCCGCCGCTGCCGCAGGCTGTTGACCGAGGACAGCGCCAACGCGACGACATTGAGTCCCAGCACGGCGAGGAACACCCAGAGCGCGGGCGTCCGCAGCGCGAACGTGAACATCGTCCCGGCGGTGAAGACGAACGCCGCCGAACTGGCGACCAGCACCCACCGCCGCTGCGGCCCGAAGTACCAGTAGAGCTCCTGGTCGTCCGGCGGTTGCGGCAGATGCGTCGGAGGAGAGGAGGAAGAGGATGAAGTAGATGAAATGGACGTGATTTCTCGGACAGTCATATGGCCCCCACAGCCGTGTTTCTGACAGCTCCACAGCCACAGTACCAGCATTGGTATAGACCATTGGGCCACGCTCCGAGGGCCGGAAGTCATCTCCGGGCCACCTCACCCCTTTCCGTGAAGCAGCAGGTCACGCGGGCGTTAACACTCCTCCAACATCCGCACCACCCGAACCTCCGGACACCCGGAAACGCCAGTGGGGCGGCAACCGGATCACCGGTTGCCGCCCCACTGTTCATGTCCGGGCCCCTACGAGGGGTCCCGCCGAAGCCGATCCGCCCGGATCAGACCGCCGGGACGGGGTAGGTCGGGTACTCGACGCCCGAGACGTGCTGGACGACCCGGATGACCTGGCAGGAGTAGCCGAACTCGTTGTCGTACCACAGGTAGAGGATCGCGTTGTCGCCCTCGACCTTGGTGGCGCCCGCGTCGACGATCGACGCGTGGCGCGAGCCGATGAAGTCGTTCGACACCGCGTCGGGGGCGGTGGTGAAGTCGATCTGGCGCTTCAGCGAGGAGGTCAGCGAGACGTTGCGGAGGTAGTCCAGGACCTCTTCGCGGTTGGTCTCGCGGGACAGCTGGAGGTTCAGGATGGCGATCGAGACGTCCGGCACCGGGACGCGGATCGAGCTGCCGGTGATCTTCGCCTTGAGGTCCGGCAGCGCCTTGGCGACGGCCGAGGCGGCACCGGTCTCGGTGATCACCATGTTCAGCGGTGCCGAGCGGCCACGACGGTCGGCCTTGTGGTAGTTGTCCAGCAGGTTCTGGTCATTGGTGAACGAGTGGACGGTCTCCACGTGGCCGCGCAGCACGCCGTACTCGTCGTCCATCGCCTTCAGCGGCGGAACGATCGCGTTGGTGGTGCAGGAGGCGCAGGAGAGGATCTGCTCGTCCGGCTTGATGGTGTCGTGGTTGACGCCGTGCACGATGTTGGGCACGTCGCCCTTGCCGGGGGCCGTCAGGACGACCTTCTCGATGCCCGGGCGGAGGTGGTTCGACAGGCCCTCGCGGTCCCGCCACTTGCCCGTGTTGTCGATCAGGATGGCGTCCCGGATCCCGTAGACCGTGTAGTCGATCTCGGACGGGTCGTTGGCGTAGATCACCTTGATCGCGGTGCCGTTGGCGACGATCGTGCTGTTCGCCTCGTCGACCGTGATCGTGCCCTGGAACTGCCCGTGGATGGAGTCACGGCGAAGCAGCGAGGCGCGCTTCACGAGGTCCTGGTCACCGCCGCCACGGACGACGATGGCCCGCAGCCGGAGGCCGTTGCCGGAGCCGGCCTTCTCGATCAGCAGACGGGCGACCAGGCGGCCGATCCGGCCGAAGCCGTACAGCACGACGTCACGGCCCGACTCGCGGCGCTCGAACTTGTTGGCACCGGTGGCGCCGACGACGGCCTCCGCGGTGAACTGCTCCACCGAGAGACCGCGGCTGTCGGCACGGTAGGTGGCGGCAAGCATGCCGAGGTCGATCTGGGAGGGGCCGAGATCCAGCGTGGTCAGCGCCTGGAGGAAGGGCAGCGTCTCGGTGACCGAGAGCTCCTCACCGGCTATCTGGCGGGCGAACCGGTGGGTCTTCAGGATGCTGACCACCGACTTGTTCACCAGGGAGCGGCTGTACAGCAGGACAGTGACGTCCCGCTCCCGGTGCAGTCGGCCGATGATCGGGATCATCGACTCCGCGATCTCCTCGCGGTTCTTCCAGTCCGTGAACACGTCGTCGTTGACAGTCACAAGTCCATCTTTCGAGCTAGGAGGGTGTTCACATGCTAACTGCGACCCACCCCACCAGCCGAAACGGGTCCCCCCTGGCCCGCATGACAAGAATCACAGGGGTCGCCGCCGGCAACGCCCTGGCCGGCATCGCCGAATTCTCCGCAGCAATTCACGCACAACGCAAAGAACCCCCGCCGGTTTCCCGACGGGGGTTCTTCACAATGATTGTTCGGCGGCGTCCTACTCTCCCACAGGGTCCC
>NZ_LGDO01000026.1:0-28994 GCF_001279805.1 Streptomyces sp. XY431 | reverse complement strand
CCTGCGCCCCTGCTCCCCTGCTCCCCTGCTCCCCGGCCGAAACAGGGCCGTCCGGCCCTATCGGAACCACCCCCGGTCACGCCAGACTTCGCGGTGGTTCCACACGACCCGCCACCAGGGCGGGCCCACGGGGTTGGAGTGGTGATGACGGAGAGTCCGGCGACCGGGGCGCGCGGCCCGGTCAAGGTGTTCCTGATGGACGACCACGAGGTGGTCCGCCGGGGCGTCCACGACCTGCTGGACGCCGAGCCCGACCTCCAGGTGGTCGGCGAGGCCGCCACCGTCGAGCAGGCGCTCGCCCGCGTCCCCGCGCTGCGCCCCGACGTCGCGATTCTCGACATGCGGCTGCCGGACGGCGACGGGGTGACCGTCTGCCGCGAACTGCGCTCGCGGATGCCCGACCTGGCCTGCCTGATCCTCACCTCCTTCGACGACGAGGAGGCACTTCTGGACGCCATCATGGCCGGGGCCTCCGGCTACGTCCTCAAGCAGATCAGCGGCACCGACCTCGTCTCCGCCGTCCGCACCGTCGCCTCCGGCCAGTCGATGCTCGACCCCGGCGCCACCACCCGGCTGATGGCCCGCCTGCGCGGCGACACCGCGCCCGCGCCGAGCTCCGACCTGCCCCAGCTCACCGAGCGCGAGCGGGAGGTCCTGGCCCTGATCGGCGAGGGGCTCACCAATCGCCAGATCGGCCAGCGGCTCTACCTCGCCGAGAAGACCGTCAAGAACCACATCTCCCGTTTGCTGGCCAAACTCGGCGTGGAACGGCGTGTCCAGGCCGCCCTGATCGCCACCCGGACCCCGGCCGACCCGACCCGGCCGAGCGGGCGGCCCGGCCGCTGAGCCTGCCCGGCCCGGGACACCCGACCGGGCAGGTCCGATCGGCAGCTCACCGGGGACCAACGGCCTCTCCTCCGGCACCCGGTGCGCAGGCACCATCGATGTCATGACACCTCACTCCACGACGCTGGACGAGTGGGAATGCCGACGACGCCTCGCCGGCCTCGCGGTCGGCCGCGTCGTCTACACCGTCGATGCGCTGCCCGCCGTCCAGCCCGCCCGTTACAGCCTCGGCGCCGACGGCAGCGTGCTGCTGAACGCCGGCGCCGGGTCCGAGCTGGTCCGCGCCGTGTCCGGCGCGATCGTCGCCTTCGAGGCAGGAGAGCTCGACGCCGCCGAGGGCAGCGGCTGGAGCGTGACCGTCCTCGGCCGCGCCGACGTCGTACCGGATCGGCCGGCGGACAGTCCGACCGACACGGTCACCGTCCGGATCCTCCCCGAACTGGTCAGCGGCCGCCTGTTCCCGTCGACGCGCCCGGCCCGGCCCTGACCGGACCCCGGTGTTCGGGCCTCGGCGTTCCGGACCTCGAACGCCCTCCCCGAGCACCGGGTCAGTGCACCAGGGGCACCGACCAGGCCAACCTGGTACCACCGGACCCGGGGCTCGCCAGCTCGAAGACGCCCCCCAGGCTCTCGGCACGTTCCGCGAGGTTGCGCAGGCCGCTTCGCCGCCCCTGGTCCGCGATGCCCACCCCGTCGTCCTGCACCGTGAGCTCCACCCGCGACCCGGTCGCCTGCAGCACCACCTCGACCCGCCCGGCGCGCGCGTGCCGGGCCGCGTTGCTCAGCGCCTCGCCCAGGACCGCCACCACATGGTCGGCCACCTCCGCCGACACATCGGTGTCGAGCAGGCCCTCCATGCTCAGCCGGGGCTGGAAGCCCAGGACCGCCTGCGCCTCCTCGGCCACTCGTACCACCCGCGACCGCAGCCCCTGGGCGCCCTCCTCCGCACGCGCCCGCAGCCCGAAGATCGTGGACCGGATGATCTTGATCGTCTCGTCCAGGTCCCCCACCGCCCTCAGTACCCGGTCCGAGGCTCCGCTGTGGTCGATCAGCCGGGCCGCGCTCTGCAGCGTCATCCCCGTCGCGAACAGCCGCTGGATCGCCAGGTCGTGCAGATCACGGGCGATCCGGTCCCGGTCCTCCAGCATCACCAACTGCTCCGCGTCCCGGCGGCGCTCGGCCAGCTCCAGCGCCAGCGCCGCCTGGTCCGCGAAGCCCAGCAGCGGGCCGATCTCCCGGTCCGTGAACGCCGACTCCGCCGTCCGCCGCGCCAGCAGCAGCACGCCGTCCACCGGACCGCCCGCCCGGCCCAGCGGCACGGCCACCGCCGGTCCGAGACCGTCGTAGCGCCACGGCCCGGCCGGGAACCGCGGATCGCCGGCCAGGTCCACCGTGGCCGCCGGAGTACCCTGCGCGCACGCCTCACCCGCCAGCGTGCCCTCCAGCGGCACGTCCAGGCCCAGCCTCGCGGCCGCGTCCCCGCCCAGCGCCAGCTCCACCCGCATCGTCCCGGTCCCCGGAACGGGCACCGAGACGTCCGAGAGCTCGGCACCGGTGATCTCCCGCGCCCGACGCGCGATCAGCTCGACCACCTCCGAACGGGACCCGCCCGACAGCAGACCGCGGGTGATCTCCGCACTCGTGCCGAGCCAGCGCTGCTGACGCTGCGCCTCCTCGTACAGCCGGGCGTTGTCGATCGCCACGCCGGCCGCCACCGCCAGCGTGGAGATCACCGACTCGTCGTCGGTGTCGAACTCCTCGCCGGAGCGCTTGTCGGTCAGGTACAGGTTGCCGAACACCTCCTCGCGCACCCGCACCGGCACCCCGAGGAACGCCCGCATCACCGGGTGGTGCACCGGGCAGCCGTACGACGACGGGTGCTCCGAGAGGTCCGCCAGCCGCAGCGGCTCCGGTCGGCGGATCAGCTCCCCCAGCAGGCCCCGGCCCGTCGGATAGGGGCCGATCCGCTCGATCTCCTCCTCGGACAGTCCCACCGTGAGGAACTGCGAGAGCGTCTCGCCGTCGGGGCCGATCACCCCGAGCGCCGCATACCGGGCGTCCACCAGTACGGCGGCCGCCTCCACGATGCGCCGGAGCACCTGCGTCAGGTCCAGCTCCCGGCCCACCGACAGGACGACCTCCAGCAGGCTGTGCACCCGGTCCCGGGTGCCCCGGGCCGCGTCGATCCTCGCCTGCAACTCCTCCAGCAGCTCGTCCAGCCTCAGCTGCGGGATCCGCGACCTGACCTCGTCCCCACCCACGCGAGCCTCCTCGTCCCATGCCATCGGCCGGTCGATTCTGGCAGACGACGGTTACGTCGTGACAGCGCCCGACCCCGCACCGGGTACCCGGCAAGCAGACGGGCCGGCCGCGACGGAGGTCGCGGCCGGCCCGGGGGCGGTGGTGGTGCGCGGAGGTCAGCGGAGCCAGGCGTTGCCGCGGACCACCGGAAGCTCCGCCCAGCGGCGGCCGAGGCCCCAGGTGGCGCCGGAGCCGGTCACCGCCAGGACGACGAGGACCAGGGCGTAGAGGACGTGGTAGTCGAGCAGCGGATTGGTGGATCCGCTCGCGGCGCCGTCGGCCAAGTGGCGGGCGGGCGGCCACTCGGCGGCCCACATCAGGGCGAGCAGGGCCGTGCCCCCCACCGCGGCGATCCGCAGCCCGATGCCACCGATCAGCGCGAGACCGAGGCCGAGGAGGCTCAGCATGAACATCCAGTCCACCCAGGCCTGGCCGGCCATGGCGTGGAAGGTCCCGCGGAACGGCCCCGCCGCGACATGGCTCAGGAAGCCCTTGGCGGGTGAGGCCCCGTCGACCCAGGCACGGCCGTCGGCGGTGGCGTAGCCGAGGCCGAAGGTCTTGTCGAGGAAGGCCCAGAGGAAGACCGCCCCCAGTGCGATCCGGACGGCGGCGAGGGCGGCGGCCGTGGCCGACACGGTGCGGGCGGCGGTCTGCCGGGCCACGGTGCGACGGAAGGTGGAGCGGTGGGGCGCCAGGGGCGTGTGGGCGTGCTGGGTGGCCATGATCGGTTCTCCTCTGCTGAGGTGGTTCGGCGGTGACGGTCCGTTCGAGCCGGTGCGCCGGCGCTCCCGGTACCGACTCTGGCTGAGCAGAATTTCGGGGCTGCCCGGGCCGAGCGCCCGCGGCAGTGCCGCCTGCGGTGAGGAGGGCGACGCGGACGATCGTTGCGATCGCGGCCCCGGCGACTGCTCGAAGCCTGCACCGTCGGCGACCCACCGGTCTGCGGGCCGTTGGTCCCGATTGCCGGAACGACGGTCCCGGTGCGGTCGGTTCTCCCCGGGACACCGCCCGCACCGGGACCTTCGGTACCGAGGTGGGGCTGCTCGGCCCCTGTGGCCGGGTCGTCGGCCGGCGGGACGCTGGTCGCCGGACGGGACCGTGCGCACCGGCGCCACGGCCGGCCGGGACCAGGGAGGTCACAGTCATGTCGCACGGTGTGGTGGTGGGGATCGACGGTTCGGAACAGAGCGCGGCGGCGGCCGCGTGGGCGGCCGGGGAGGCCGACCGCAGGGGGCTCGGGCTGCACATCGTCCACGTCGCGGGAACGGAGTTCGACGCCCTGGAGCGGGATCTCGGCGGTGACACCGTGGTTCCGGAACCGATCGCGGAGATCCGCGACCGCGTCGCGGCCGCGCTGCCCCGGCTGGAGGTGTCCTTCGAGATCTGGCCCGGGCATCCGGCGGAGACGCTCACCGGCGTCGGCGGGCGGGCGGAGCTTCTGGTCCTCGGCTCGCGCGGCCTCGGCGGCTTCACCGGCCTGCTGGTCGGCTCGGTGGGACTGCGGACCGCGGCCCGCGCCACCTGCCCCGTCGTGCTGGTCCGCGCCGGGGAGGACGGACCGGCGGAACCGTCCGCCGACGTCGTCGTGGGCGTGGCGGGCGACCGGCCGTGCGACGCCGTACTCGACTTCGCCTTCCGGCACGCGGCCGACACCGGGTCGGCACTGCGGGTGGTGGAGAGCCGGACCACGTCGTACGGCCCGTACGCGACCGAGGCCCCCGTCGACCAACGGCAGATCAGGGAGTCGCTGGCGGCCGCCGAGCAGCTGCGCCTGCGGGACGCCCTGTCCCGTTGGCGGGAGAAGTACCCCGACGTCCGTGCGGAGGCGGAGGTCTGCGCCTGGAGTCCCGCCAGGGCCCTGGTGGAGGCCTCCCGCAGCGCCTCCCTGGTCGTGCTCGGACGGCGTACTCCCAGGCACCAGGTGGCGGCGCCCCGGCTGGGGTCGGTGACGCAGTCGGTGCTCCACCACGCGCACAGCCCCGTCGCCGTCGTGCCGCACGACTGAACGGAGGGCGGCGGCGGGCGCCGCGTCGCCGTGGCGCCACCGCCGCCGACGCCGCCCCGGGTGCCGGACCGCCTTCCGCGCCGGACGGCCGCACCGGGACCGACTGCGTTCCGCGGCAGGGACCTTCGGACCGGATCCGGGTCCCGAAGGGCCGGTCCGTCCCCGCCCCGCACGAGAAACCCTTGAACAGAAGGCGCCCGCGGTCCCGCCGGCGCCCCGCAGCCGGACGATGCCCCGGAGAGGTAGTCCACCATGTCCCCTCGCCCCACGAACGCGGCCGAGCAGTCCCCCGCCGGCAACCCGCCCACCGGTCCCGGCACGGTCGAACCGCTGGTCGCGAACGCCCTGACGGCCCTGCGGGAGTACGGCCCCTTCACCCAGGAACAGGTCGACCACATCGTCAAGAAGGCCTCACTGGCCGCGCTGGCCCGGCACACGGCGCTCGCGGCCCTGGCCGTGGAGGAGACCGGGCGCGGGGTCTTCGAGGACAAGGCGGTCAAGAACGTCTTCGCCTGCGAGAACGTCACCCATGTGATGGCCCGGACGAAGACGGTCGGGGTGGTGCACCGGGACGAGATCGACGGCATCGTGGAGATCGCCGAACCGGTCGGTGTCGTGGCCGGCATCACCCCCGTGACCAACCCGACCTCGACCGTGATCTTCAAGTGCCTGCTGGCGCTGAAGACCCGCAATCCCATCGTCTTCGCCTTCCACCCCTCGGCGCAGCGCTGCTCCGCCGAGGCGGCCAGGACGGTCCGGGACGCGGCGGTCGCGGCAGGGGCTCCGGCGCACTGCATCCAGTGGATCGAGAAGCCGTCGATGGCGGCCACCGCCGAACTGATGAAGCATCCGGACGTCGCCACCGTCCTCGCCACCGGCGGCAACGGGATGGTCCGGGCCGCGTACTCCTGCGGGAAGCCGGCCCTGGGCGTCGGTGCGGGCAACGTCCCCGCGTACGTCGAGCGGAGCGCGGACCTCCAGCAGGCCGTGAACGACATCGTGCTGTCGAAGACCTTCGACAACGGCATGATCTGTGCCTCCGAGCAGGCCGTCGTCCTCGACGCGGAGATCCGTGCGGAGGCCCTGGTCGAGTTCCGGCGGCTCAAGGCGCACCACGCGAGCGCCGAGGAGAAGGCGCTGCTGGAGCGGTACCTGTTCGGCGTCGTCGGCGGAGCGGCCTGCTCCGGCGGCCGGCTGAACGCGGCGGTGGTGGGCCGCTCGGCCGTGCAGATCGCGGAGGCGGCGGGCTTCGGGGTGCCGGCCGACACCTCGGTGATCCTGGCCGACTGCGAGCGGGTCGGCCCCTCCGAGCCCCTGACCCGGGAGAAGCTCTGCCCCGTGCTGGCCGTCCTGACCGCGGGCTCGCGCCGGGAGGGTGTCGAACTGGCTGCCTCGATGGTGGAGTTCGACGGGCTCGGCCACTCCGCCGCGGTGCACACCCGGGACGCGGCATTCGTCGAGGAGTTCGGGCACGCGGTCAAGGCCTGCCGAATCATCTGGAACGCGCCGAGCTCGCAGGGCGGCATCGGCGACGTCTACAACGCCTTCACCCCCTCGCTGACCCTGGGCTGCGGCAGCTACGGGCACAACTCCGTCGCCGGGAACGTCTCGGCGGTGAACCTCCTCAACATCAAGCGGGTCGGGCGGCGCAACACCAACATGCAGTGGTTCAAGGTCCCGCCGAAGATCTTCTTCGAGCGCAACTCCGTCAAGTACCTGGCGAGCATGCCGAACGCGCACCGGATCGTCGTCGTCACCGACCACACCATGGTGGCGATCGGCCACCTGGAGCGGATCCGGGGCGTGCTCGACCGCCGCCGGGAGCCGGTCGAGGTGCGGGTGGTCGACTACGTCGAGCCCAACCCGAGCATCGACACGGTGCGCAGGGGCGCCGAGCTGATGCGGGAGTTCGAGCCGGACACCATCATCGCGCTGGGCGGCGGGTCGCCGATGGACGCGGCCAAGGTGATGTGGCTGATGTACGAGCACCCGGAGGTCGAGTTCGCCGACCTGAAGGAGAAGTTCTTCGACATCCGCAAGCGCGCCTTCACCTTCCCCGACCTGGGCGAGAAGGCGAAGCTGGTGTGCATCCCCACCACCTCGGGCACCGGCAGCGAGGTCACCCCGTTCGCGGTGATCACCGACACCGCCACCGGCCAGAAGTACCCGCTGGCGGACTACGCGCTGACCCCGAGCGTGGCCATCGTCGACCCGGCGCTGACCACCCGGCTGCCGAAGGACGTGACCGCCGACACCGGCTTCGACGCCCTGACGCACTGCATCGAGACCTACGTCTCGGTCTACGCCAACGACTTCACCGACGGACTGGCCCTCCAGGGCATCCGGCTGATCTTCGAGAACCTGGAGCGGGCCGTGACCGACGGCCCGGACGACCCGGAGGCCCGGGAGAGGATGCACAACGCCGGGACCATCGCCGGCATGGCCTTCGGCTCGGCGTTCCTCGGCGCCGTCCACGCCATGGCGCACACCCTGGGCGCCACCTTCCACGTGGCGCACGGCCGCACCAACGCGCTGCTGCTGCCGCACGTCATCCGCTGGAACGGCTCCGCTCCGAGCAAGGTCACCGGCTGGCCGAAGTACCGCAGCTACGTGGCCCCCGAGCGCTACCGGGCGATCGCCCGGATGCTCGGCCTGCCCGCCGGGACCCCGGAGCAGGGCGTCGAGTCGCTCGCGGCGGCGGTCGAGGACCTGCGCGACCGGGCCGGCATCCCGCGCTCCTTCAAGGACGCGGGCGTCGACGAGGCGGCCTTCCTCGCGGCCCTGCCGCAGCAGGCGATGAACGCCTACGAGGACCAGTGCGCCCCCGCCAACCCCCGGATGCCGATGCTCGCCGACATGCAGCGGCTGATGCGCCAGGCGTACTACGGCGACCAGGCCTGAGAAGGGAAACCGAGATGACCACCGCACCGCACACGCACCCGGCCCCCGCCCCGGCCCCGGCCTGGGAGGGCTTCCGCGGTGAAGCCTGGCGGGACGCCATCGACGTCCGCGACTTCATCCAGCACAACTACACCCCCTACGAGGGCGACGCCGGCTTCCTGACCGGCCCCACCGGACGGACCACCGAGGTGTGGCGGCGGATCACCGACCGCTTCCCCGAGGAGCGCGCCAAGGGCGTGTACGACGTCGCGCACGACATCCCGTCCACCATCACCGCACACGCCCCTGGCTGGATCGACCGGGAACGGGAGCTGATCGTCGGGCTCCAGACCGACGCCCCGCTCAAGCGCGCGATCATGCCCAACGGCGGCTGGCGGATGGTCGCGGGAGCACTGAGGACCTACGGCTACCCGGTCGACCCGCAGCTGGAGACGACCTTCACGCGGTACCGCAAGACCCACAACGCCGGGGTCTTCGACGCCTACACTCCCGAGATCCGGGCCGCCCGCCGGGCCGGCATCATCACCGGCCTGCCCGACTCCTACGGACGCGGCCGGATCATCGGCGACTACCGCCGCGTCGCCCTCTACGGCGTGGACCGGCTGATCGGGGCCAAGCTCGCCGAGAAGTCCGAGCTGGACGCCGCCCCGCGCGATCCGGCTCGGCTGGAGGAGACGATCCGCGAGCGCGAGGAACTCGCCGAGCAGATCCGGGCCCTCGACGAACTCAAGGAGATGGCCTCGGCCTACGGGCACGACCTCTCCGGGCCGGCCCGCACCGGCCGGGAGGCCGTCCAGTGGCTGTACTTCGCCTACCTGGCGGCGGTCAAGGAGCAGAACGGCGCGGCCATGTCCCTCGGCCGCACCTCGACCTTCCTGGACGTCTACCTCCAGCGCGACCTGGACGCCGGAGTCCTGACCGAGCAGCAGGCCCAGGAGCTGGTGGACGACTTCGTCATCAAGCTGCGGATCGTCCGCTTCCTGCGCACCCCCGAGTACGACGAGCTGTTCTCCGGCGACCCGACCTGGGTCACCGAGTCGATCGGCGGCATGGGCACGGACGGCCGCACCCTGGTCACCCGGACGTCGTTCCGCTACCTGCAGACCCTGTACAACCTCGGACCGGCCCCCGAGCCGAACATGACCGTCCTCTGGTCCCCGCGACTTCCCCGGGGGTTCAAGGAGTTCTGCGCGCGGGTGTCGATCGACACCTCCGCGGTGCAGTACGAGTCGGACGAGCTGATGCGTCCGCGCTTCGGCGACGACACCGCGATCGCCTGCTGCGTCTCCGCCATGGAGGTCGGCAAGCAGATGCAGTTCTTCGGCGCCCGGGTCAATCTCGCCAAGACGCTGCTCTACGCGATCAACGGCGGCCGGGACGAGAGGACCGGCGAACAGGTCGGCCCGGCCACCGCCCCGGTCGGCGGGGACGTGCTCGACCACGAGGAGGTGCTGGCGCGCTTCGACGAGCAACTGGACTGGCTCGCCGAGACGTACGTCCACGCGTTGAACGTCATCCACTACATGCACGACCGGTACGCCTACGAGCGGCTCGAAATGGCCCTGCACGACCGGGACGTCAGGCGCACCATGGCCTGCGGCATCGCCGGGCTCGCGGTGGCCGCCGACTCGCTCGCCGCGATCGAGTACGCGAAGGTGACCCCGGTGCGGGACGCCACCGGGCTGGTCACCGACTACCTGGTCGAGGGCGACCCCCCGGCCTACGGCAACAACGACGACCGCGTGGACGCGATCGCGGTCCGGCTGGTCGAGGAGTTCATGGGCAAGGTCCGCCGGCACCCCACCTACCGCGGCGCCGAGCACACCCAGTCCGTGCTGACCATCACCTCCAACGTGGTCTACGGCCGGAAGACCGGCAACACCCCGGACGGGCGCAGGGCCGGCGAACCGTTCTCCCCCGGTGCCAACCCGATGAACGGGCGCGACCGCCACGGCTACGTGGCCAGCGCCCTGTCCGTCGCCAAGCTGCCGTACGAGCACGCCGAGGACGGCATCTCGCTCACCAACACCGTCGCCCCGGACGCCCTGGGCCGCACCGGGGCGGAGCGGATCACCAACCTGGTCGGCGTACTGGACGGCTACGTCGCCTGCCACGGCTTCCACATGAACGTCAACGTCCTGAACCGGGACACCCTCGTGGACGCCATGGCCCACCCGGAGAAGTACCCGCAGCTGACGATCCGGGTCAGCGGCTACGCGGTCAACTTCGTCCGCCTCACCCGCGAGCAGCAGCTCGACGTGATCGGCCGCACCTTCCACGACGCGCTGTAGCCCCGACCACCCCCGCGCGGTGCCGACGCCTCCCCGACCGGGGCGCCGGCACCCCGCCCTGCCGCAGGAGCACACTCATGACCGAGCCCACCCCGGCCGGCCGCGCCGCCCGTCCGCGCCCGGTGACCGGCACACTGCACTCCTGGGACCTGTCGACGGGCGTCGACGGCCCCGGCACCCGTTTCGTCGCCTTCCTCGCCGGCTGCCCGCTGCGCTGCCTGTACTGCCACAACCCCGACACCCGCCGCATGCGCGACGGACAACCCTCCTCCGCCGACGGGATCGTCCGCGAAGCCGCCAAGTACACGACGTTCATCCGCGCCTCCGGCGGCGGCGCGACCGTGAGCGGCGGCGAGCCGCTCCTCCAGCCCGAGCTCACCGGCGAACTGCTGCACCGCTTCAAGCACGAACTCGGCCTGCACACCGCGCTGGACACCTCGGGCTTCCTCGGCGCCCGCGCCACCGACGCGCTGCTCGCCGACACCGACCTCGTCCTGCTCGACATCAAGTCCTGGGACGACGCGCTGTACCGCCGCCTGACCGGGCAGGAACTCGCCCCCACCCTGGAGTTCGCCCGCCGTCTGGCCGCCCTCGGCACCGAGGTCCGGGTCCGCTTCGTCCTCGTCCCGCACCTGACCGACGCCGCCGAGAACATCGAGGGCGTCGCCGCCTTCACCGCCTCGCTCGGCAACGTCACCCGGGTCGACGTCCTGCCCTTCCACAGACTCGGCGCCGCCAAGTGGCGCGCCCTCGGCCTCGACTTCCCGCTCGCCGACACCCCGGTGCCCACCGCCGGCCGGACCGCCGAGGCCCGCGCCGTCTTCGAGGCACACGGCCTGTACACCGTCTGACCGGCGCCGACCGGTGACCGGCATCCGCGGCCGCCCCGACCGGACGGCCGCCGGACCGGTGGTGGCCCCTCGCGGAGTGCCCCCACCCGGGGGGGGCCGGCGAGCCCGAGGACGACGGCCGCTCATCCCCCGCCGATACGGCGGCCGGTGACCTCGTTGGGGACGACGCGAACCCACAAGGGGCGGCTGCCGCCCGCCCACGGGGTGGCCCCCGGCAGGCGGAGGAGCCGTTGTTGCTCGTCGGCGTCCTCGACGTGGTGCGCCGTGCCGAGCATCAGCACGCTCCACCCCTCGCTCAGCCGGTCGTCGAGGTGGTCGATCTGGAACGACACCGGCGAGTTCTCCGGCGGTGCGGCCGCACCGCGGGGCGAGGTGCGGTAGACGATCGTCTGCCGGTCGACGGCGTAGTTCACCGGGTAGACCGACGGCCCCGCATCAGCGGGAAGGCCCACCCGGCCCAGCCCGCGGATGCCGACCAGGTCCCAGCACTCGGGCTCGGTGAGGTGCCTCAGCAGCGGCCTCGCCCCGGCCGCGGGCTCCGACTGCCCCGGCGGGGCGTCCGGCCGGTCCTCCAGGAGGTCCGTCCAGGTCATGCGGAGCACGGCCGCCACCCGGACGAACCCGGCGGCGTCGAAACCGGGCCCGGCCTCCAGCAGGTGCCGCAGGTAGGAGGGCGCCATGGCGGCCTCGCGGGCCAGTGCCGCCTCGTCGACACCGAGTTGGCGTCGCCGTTCGTCGATCCGGCGCGCCACGTCGACGGCGTTCGCCCGCCGGACGGCTTCGAGATCGGGAATGCGGGTCACGGTGGGCTCCTCGACTTGTGGTGCGTGCGGGTCACGTCCGGAAGAGTGCGACCTTGAGGGCGTCGTTGCCGCCCGCATCGGCGAAGACGTCGTAGGCGTCCTGCATCTCGTCGAGGCCGAAGCGGTGGGTGACCAGGCCGGAGACGTCCAGCCGGCCGGCGGCCAGCATGTCCAGCAGCATCGGGGTGCTGCGGGTGTCGACCAGGCCGGTGGTGATGGTGACGTCACGGATCCACAGGTCTTCCAGGTGCAGGACGGCGGGCTTGCCGTGCACTCCGACGTTGGCCACCCGCCCTCCCGGACGCACCGCCCGGGTGCACAGTTCGAAGGAGTCGGGCACTCCGACCGCCTCGATCGCGACATCGGCCCCCAGCCCGTCCCGGCTCAGCTCCCGCAGCGCCTCCGGGGTGGCGTCGGCCACGGTGAGCGTGGTGTCGGCACCGAACCGCTCGGCCGCGTCGAGGCGGCTCCGCGCGAGGTCGACGGCGATGATCCGGGCCGGACTGTAGAGCCGGGCGGTGAGGATCGCGGCGAGTCCGATCGGCCCGGCGCCCACGATCACCACGGTGTCGCCCGGTCCGACCCGGCCGTTGCGGACACCGACCTCGTAGGACGTCGGCAGGATGTCGGCGAGCAGCAGGGCGTCCTCGTCGGTCACGGCCCCGGGCAGCCTGTGCAGGGAGGTGTCGGCGAACGGGGTGCGCACGTACTCGGCCTGGCAGCCGTCGACGAGGTGGCCGAGGATCCAGCCGCCGCCTCCGGTGCACTGGCCGTAGCTCGCGGCGCGGCAGTAGGAGCAGCGGCCGCAGGCGGAGATGCAGGAGACCAGGACGCGGTCACCGGCCGCCACGGTGCGTACACCGGAACCGGTCTCGGTGACGGTGCCGACGGCCTCGTGGCCCAGCACGCGTCCCTCGGTGACCTCGGGGACGTCGCCCTTGAGGATGTGCAGGTCGGTGCCGCAGACGGTGACCGCGTCGACGCGGACGATCGCGTCCTCGGGGTCGTGGACGACAGGGTCGGGGACCTCGCCCCAGGTACGCCGGCCCGGTCCGTGGTAGGTCAGTGCCTTCATTCCCGGTCACTCCTCTCGGGCGGCGGAGCGGCGGTACCGGTTCCGCGTTCCCCTCCAGCGTCCGCTCTGCCAGGGTCCGCGCGATGGGCCCCGCGGGCCCGCAGGGGTGGGCCGTTCGGCCCTGTTCCGCCGTCCTCCCGGACCGCGCACCCGGGCCCGGGTGTCTAGGCTGATCAACGGAACCGGATGCGACCGTGGAGGGCACCGTGGACACCGAACCGGAGGGCTCCGCCCCGGTCCCGCGGCTCCGGCTGGACGAACTCCTCGACGAACTCCAGGCCCGGCTGGACGCCGCCCGCGGGACGCGCGACCGGGTGCACAGCCTGCTGGAAGCGGTGCTGGCGGTCGGCCGCGACCTGGAGCTGTCCCAGGCGCTCCGGCACATCGTGGAGGCCGCCGTGACCCTGGTGGACGCCGAGTACGGCGCGCTGGGGGTCGTCGGGGAGGACCAGCGGCTGTCGCAGTTCGTCCCGGTGGGGATCCCCGACGACCGGGTGGAGCTGATCGGCGAGCTGCCGTCCGGGCACGGGGTGCTCGGTGAGCTGATCCGGCACCCCGAGCCGCTGCGGCTCGCCCGGATCGCCGATCACCCCGCCTCGTACGGCTTCCCGGCCCATCACCCGCCGATGAGCACCTTCCTCGGCGTCCCGATCCGGATCCGGGGCAAGGTGTTCGGCAACCTCTACCTCACCGAGAAGCGCGGGGGCGGCGGGTTCGACGCCGACGACGAGTCGGTTCTCGCCACCCTCGCGGTCGCGGCCGGGGTGGCCATCGACAACGCCCGGCTCTACGCGCAGGCCCGGGTGCGAGAGCGGTGGCTGGCGGCGAGCGCGGAGATCACCAGCAGGCTGCTGTCCGGCAGCCCGGAGCACGAGGTGCTCGACCTCCTGGTGTCCCGGGCCACCGAGATCGCCGGGGCGGACCTGGCCGTGATCGCCCAACCGCGCCCGAAGACCGACGAACTGGAGGTCCGTACCGCCGCCGGCGTGGGCGAGCAGCAGCACCGGGGCCTGGTCGTCCCGGTGAAGGGTTCCTTCGCCGGGGCGGCCGTTCTCGCGGGAGGGCTGGTCACCAGCGCCGACGTGCGGACGGATCCGAGGGTCACGGCCGGGCCTCCGCGCTGGGGAGGGCTCGGCCCGGCCGTCGCGGTGCCGATCGGCACCGTCGAGCACGGCGTCCGGGGTGTGCTGATGCTCGCCCGGGCGGCCGGATCCCCGCTGTTCGGCGAGGACGAGTCCAGGCCGCTGCTGGGCTTCGCCGGCCAGGCCGCGGTGGCGATGGAACTCGCCGAACGGCGCCGGGAATCCGAACAGATCGCGCTGCTCCAGGACCGCGACCGGATCGCCAGGGACCTGCACGACCTCGCTGTCCAGCGCCTGTTCGCGACCGGGATGACGCTGCAGGGCGCCATCCGCTTCATGGACCACCCGGAGGCGACCGATCGCGTCCTGCGGGCCATCGACGACCTCGACGAGACGGCCAGGACGATCCGCGCCACCATCTTCGGCCTGCGCATGCGGGAGACGGGCCCCGCCGCCACCGGGCTGCGCGGCCGGGTGACCGAGGTGGTCGGGCGGGCCTCCCGGACGCTCGGCTTCGCCCCCGCCGTCCGGATGACCGGCCTGCTCGACGCCACCGTCCCGGGCGAGCTCGCCGACGCGGTGGTGGCCGTCCTGGAGGAGGCGCTCTCCAACGCCGCCCGGCACGCGGGCTCCGAGTCCGTCGAGGTCTCCCTCACCGCGGGGGCCGACCTCACGCTGACCGTCACCGACGACGGCGTCGGCCTGCCCGAGGGCGGGCGCCGCAGCGGCCTGGCCAACCTCGCCGAACGGGCCGCCGCCCTGGGCGGCACGTTCTCCGCGGGCAACCGCGCCGAGGGTGGCACCGAACTGGTCTGGCGGGTGCCGCTCGCGGATTCCTAGCTCCGCCCGCCCCGGATCGGAGGGGGTTCCCCGGCTGCGGTTTCGAGGACGTCGCGGACCGCGAGGCGGGGCACGGGGGCACCCTCCGGGCCGTAGCCGAGCCGGATCAGCATCTGCACGTGGCCGGGCCCGTGGTGGGGCTCGCGGGTGGCCCAGCGCAGGTACGGCCACTCCATGGCCTGGTGGAGCAGCGAGGCCCGGACCCCGTGGACGGTGGCCGCGAGCAGGACGTGTTCGAGGGCGAGCCCGGCGCGCAGCCAGTCCGCCCGCTCGTCGCGCCCGGTCACCAGCACCGCGATCCGCGGTTCGGCCTCGAACGTGGCGGAGACCCCGTGCCCGGCCGGACGGAGGGCAGTGAAGTCCCGCATCGGCAGGCGTGCGTCGCGGTCCTGCGGGCCGAGGGCCCGGGCGGGGATGCCGTAGGGCAGCAGGTCACCGCTGTGGACCCAGTTGCGGCCCTCGGCCCGCTGGCCCCGTTCGGTGGCGTTGCGGCGTTCCGCCTCCGAGGTGAGTCTCAGGATCCGGTTCGTCTCCTCGTGGTCGGGCAGCTCCAGGAGGGCGTCCTCGGCGCGGGCGGCCACCGCGAGCTCGTCCAGGACGGCCGGCGGGACCGGCTCTCCCGTGAAGGGCGTGCGGATCGAGTGGCGGTGCCAGATCGCCTCGTACAGGGCCTCGCTGCCGGGAAGCCGGACCGCTGCCGCCGTGTCCAGCCGCACGCCGGCCAGGAGGTCGGGATCGGACGGGTCCGGCAGCAGCCGGACCTCCGGGGCCCAGCCGAGGTGCCGGGCCGCGACCCGCAGGTTGAGCACGGCCGCGCCGACGGAGATGTGCAGGGCGCGCCCCGCCGGGTCCGTCTCCGGAAGGGCCCGTTCGCGGGCGGCGCGGACCTCCAGGACGGAGCTCTCCGGCCGGAGCCTGAAGCGCCAGGGCTGGCTGTTGTGGATCGACGGTGCCGCGACCGCCGCGGCGACGAGGCTCTCCAGCGCGGCGGCGTCGAGGGCGAGGGTGGTCATGGCCGCCTCCGGAAGTGTTGGCGGCATCGTGGCCGCACGGGCGGGGCGAGGCTCCTTGCCTCACCTCCACCGTGCGGCCGGCGCCCGGCCGGCGCTTGGGCCGGTCGGCCCTCAACCCGGGTACGAACGGCCACGGCCCGCTGCGGCCGGAGTCAGCGCGGACGAGGGTGGGCGTGCTGCTCGGGTTCGGCCTGCGCGGCGAGGACGGCGGCCTGCAGTCGTCGTTCGACGCCGAGCTTGGCGAGCAGCCGCGAGACGTGGTTCTTCACCGTCTTCTCCGCGAGGTACAGCTCCTGCCCGATCTGCCGGTTGGTCTTCCCCTCCCCCACCAGGGCGAGGATCTCGCGCTCCCTCGGGGTCAGCTGGGCGAGGGCCGCCTCGGTGGGGGTCTCGTCGTGGTGGCGCAGGCTCTCCATCAGCTTCCGGGTGGTCGCCGGGTCGAGCATCGACTCGCCGGACGCGACCGTCCGGACCGCGCCGATCAGGTCGGTGCCCTTGACCTGCTTCAGCACGTACCCGGCGGCGCCGGCCATGATCGCGTCGAGCAGCGCGTCGTCGTCGTCGAACGAAGTCAGCATCAGGCACACCAGCCCGGGCATCCGGTCCCGCAGTTCCCGGCACACGGTGACCCCGTCGCCGTCGGGGAGCCGGACGTCGAGGACGGCGACGTCCGGGCGCAGCGCCGGGACCCGGGCCAGCGCCTGCGCGCAGGTCGAGGCCTCACCGACGACCTCCAGGTCGGGCTCGGCCTCCAGCAGGTCGCGCACACCGCGTCGGACCACCTCGTGGTCGTCCAGCAGGAACACCCGGACGGGCCGCGCGGCCGCGGCGGGTTCGGTCGGGTCCATCGTGGCTCCCTGGGTAGCCGGGCCGGTCACGACACCGATTCTCCGCGCCCGCGCCGCCCGGCGCACCGGCGGCAGGGGGGGTCAGGCCGGGGCGACGAGGCGGATCTCGACGTCCACGACCCCCGGAACGGACCGGACCAGCCGCTCCATCGCCGGGAGCGGGACGGCGTCGGGCAGGGTGCCGGCCAGGGTGATCCGGCCGTCCTCCGCCCGGACGCCGATGTCCGCGGGGCCCGTCGGACCGAGCGTGGCCAGCAGTTCGAAGCGGACCCGGTCGGCGAGGTCCTGGTCGTCACCGAGGTAGACCTTGAGCAGGTCACCCCGGCTGACGACGCCGACCAAGTAGTCCTCCTCGTCCACCACCGGGAGGCGCTTGAGATGGCCGCGGGCCATCACCCTGGCGGCCTCGTTGAGCGGGCTCCGCGGATGGACGGTGACGGCGGGGACGGACATCATCCGCCCGGCCGTCAGCGCTCCGGCGCCTTCGCCCTCGCGGTCGCGGGCGGTGAGCAGGTCGGCCTCGGAGACCACGCCGATCACCCGGCCGTCGCCGGTCAGCACCGGGACGGCGCTCACCTGCCATCGCCGCAGGGTCTCGGTCACCTCGTGGAAGTCCGCGTCGCGGCCGACGGCGACCACGCCGTGGGTCATCACGTCGCCGACGCTGCGGTACGGCATCGTCCTCACTCCTCCTGGGAGACCTCGGCGGGGCCCGCTGCGGGTCCCGCTCCCACTGTCCGACCGCCCCGCCGCCACCGAACAGGGCCGAACGGTCCCCGCCGGCGGACCGGGGCCCCGTCCGCACACCGATGGGGATCCGGAGTGGACCGAACGGCCCTGCCGAGCAGGCACCCGCCGGCGGTCCACTGGACGGATGGACCCTCGACCCGTCGGACCACGAGCACCGGAGGCACCGCCGTGACCGCTCCGACCGCCTACGACCCGGTCCGCCTGACGGGCAGACCGGACTCCGCCCTGTCGCGCCGGCTGCGGCCGGTGAAGTGGATCCTGGTGATCCCCCACGCCGTCGTCCTGGCACTGCTGTGGGTCGCGTTCCTCCTGCGAAGCGTGGATCGGGCCGACCCGGAGGGGAGCCCGCGATGAACACGACCGGATCGCTGCCGGCGGACACCGGCGCCTGGGTGGTCGACCAGCCGGGCCCGCTGGACAGCACCCGGCCGGGGCCGCTGGTGTGGGAGCGGCGACCGCTGGAGGAGCCGGGGCCGCACGAGATCCTGGTGGAGGTCGAGGCCTGTGGGGTGTGCCGCACGGACCTGCACCTCGCGGAGGGGGACCTGCCCCCCAGAACGGCACGGTGCACGCCCGGGCACGAGGCGGTGGGGCGTGTGCGGGCGGTCGGCACCGGCGTCGACGGGTTCGCCGTCGGGGACCGGGCCGGCGTGGCCTGGCTCGCGGCTGCCTGCGGCACCTGCGTCCACTGCCGGAGCGGTCGTGAGAACCTCTGTCCCGACTCGCGCTACACCGGCTGGGACCGACCTGGCGGCTACGCCGACCACGTGACCGCCGACGCCGCCTTCGCCTACCGCCTCGACGAGGGCCGGCCTGCGGAGGAGCTCGCTCCGCTGCTGTGCGCCGGGATCATCGGCTACCGGGCACTGGAGCGGGCCGAGCTGCCCCCGAGCGGTCTCCTGGGCATCTACGGCTTCGGCGCCTCCGCGCACCTGACCGCCCAGCTTGCGCTCGCCCGGGGCGCCCGGGTGGCCGTTTTCACCCGGGCGCCCGCAGCCCGGCGGCTGGCACTCGAACTGGGCGCCGAGTTCGCCGGCGACTCCTACGATCCCTCCCCGGAACCCCTGGCCGCCGCCGTCCTCTTCGCGCCGGTCGGCGAGCTGGTGCCCGTCGCGCTGGCGGCCCTGGACCGCGGCGGCACACTGTCCGTCGCCGGCATCCACCTCACCGACATCCCGCCGCTGAACTACCGGCGGCACCTGTTCCAGGAACGCACGCTGCGCAGCGTCACCGCCAACACCCGCGCCGACGGGGCGGCCTTCCTGGCGGAGGCGGCCCGGACCCGCCCGGTCGTCCACGTCAACCGCTATCCCCTGCGCCGGGCGGACACGGCGCTCGCGGACCTCGCCGTGGACCGCGTCACCGGGGTCGCCGTGCTGGTTCCGGAGTAGCCGACCCGGCGGGCGGGCCGGGCAGCCGGTGCGCAGACTGGGAGACGACCGCTCGGACAGGGAGGTGATCCGGTGGAAGCCCCTCGGCCCGCCGACCGCCCTGTCATGCCGGACCCGTGGATCCTCCGCTACGAGGGCTTCGACCCCGCCGAGGAGGGGCTGCGGGAAGCTCTGTGCGCGGTCGGCAACGGCTATCTGGTCACCCGGGGCGCGGCGCCCGAGGCGGTCGCCGACGGCGTGCACTACCCGGGCACCTACCTGGCCGGCTGCTACCACCGCGCCGCTTCGACCGTGGCGGGCCGGACCGTCACCAACGAGGACCTGGTGAACGGCCCGAACTGGCTGCCGTTGACCTTCCGGACGCCCGGCGGCGACTGGTTCACCGGGCCCCCGGCCGAGCAGACCCTGGAGCTGGACCTGCGCCGGGGCGTCCTGACCCGCACCGCCCTCGTGGTGGACGGGCGGGGACGCCGCACGCGTCTGGTGCAGCGCCGGTTCGCCAGCCAGGCCCGGCCGCACCTGGTGGCCTTGGAGAGCACCTTCACCGCGGAGAACTGGTCCGGGCCGCTGGAGGTCCGCTCGGCCCTGGACGGAGTCGTCGCCAACACCGGCGTCGCCCGCTACCGGGGCCTCAACGCCCACCATCTCGTCCCGACGGCCCAGGGCGCGGACGAGGGCGTACCGTACTGGGTGGAGGTCGCCGCCACGGGCTCGCCGCTGCGGATCGCCCTCGCCGCGCGGACCGAGGCACGCCCGGAAGCGCTCGCCGTCGAGCGGGAGTGCGGCCGGGGGCGGGCGGCCGAGGTCCTCATGCTCCACCTGTCGCGCGGCCGGCCGGTCACCGTCGAGAAGGTCGTGGCGCTGCACACCTCCCACGACCCGGCGGCCGGGGCGCCGGCGGCCGCCTCCCGGCGCCTCGCCGCCGGGGCGGGGAGCTTCACGGAACTGCTCGCCGAGCACGAACAGCGCTGGGCCGAGCTGTGGCGCCGCTGCCGGGTCGAGGCCGACTTCGACGGCGCGGGACCGCTGCACCTGGCGCTGTTCCACCTGTTGCAGACCTGCTCGGAACACTCGGTCGGCCTGGACGTCGGGATCCCGGCCCGCGGCCTGCACGGGGAGGCCTACCGGGGCCACGTCTTCTGGGACGAGCTGTTCGTGCTGCGGCTGCTCGACCTGCGCTTCCCGGAGCTGGCACGCTCGGTGCTCCGCTACCGCCACCGTCGTCTGGACGCCGCTCGGCAGGCGGCCCGGGAGGCCGGGTTCCGGGGCGCGATGTACCCGTGGCAGAGTGCGAGCGACGGCCGGGAGGAGTCCCAGCGGCTTCACCTCAACCCGCTCTCGGGCCGCTGGCTGCCCGACCACAGCCATCTGCAGCGCCACGTCGGCTCGGCCGTGGCGTACAACGTCTGGAAGTACTACGAGTCCACGGGTGATCTGGAGTTCCTCTCCTCGGCCGGCGCCGAGATGATCCTGGAGATCGCCCGCTACTGGTCCTCCGCAGCCGTGTTCGACCACGACCGGGGCCGCTGGTCGATCCGTGGCGTCATCGGCCCCGACGAGTACCACGACGCCTACCCCGGTGCCGAGCGCCCCGGGCTGGACGACAACGCCTACACCAACGTCCTGGCGTCCTGGGTGCTGGCCAGGGCGCGGGACGCACTGCGGGCGCTGCCGGGACACCGCAGGGGCGAGCTGCGGGAGCTGCTCGCCCTGGACGACCCGGAGCTCGACCGCTGGGAGGAGGTGGGCCGAGGGCTCCACATCCCGTTCCACGAGGGGGTGCTGAGCCAGTTCGACGGCTACGAGCACCTCGCCGAGCTCGACTGGGCGGCCTACCGGCGCCGCTACCCCGACCTGCGCCGGCTCGACCGGATCCTGGAGGCCGAGGGCGACACCGTCAACCGGTACAAGGCCTCGAAGCAGGCGGACGCGCTGATGCTCTGGTACCTGTTCTCCGCCCGCGAGGTCCGCGACCTGCTGCGTCGGCTCGGTCACCCCGCGCCGCACGACCTGTTCCGGCGCACCACCGGCTACTACCTCCGGCGCACGGCGCACGGCTCGACCCTGAGCTCGGTCGTCCACGCCTGGGTGCTCACCCGGGCGGACCGCAGGGCATCCTGGCGCTACTTCCGCGACGCCCTGGTGGCCGATCTGCGGGACAGCCAGCACGGCACCACCGCGGAGGGCATCCACCTCGGCGCGATGGCGGGGGCGGTCGACCTGCTGCAACGCTGCTACACCGGGCTGGAGGTCCGGGAGGACGGGCTGCGGCTGGACCCGCACCTGCCGTCGGCGCTGGGCCGGCTGGAACTGGAGCTGTGCTACCGGGAGCACCGGGGCGTGGTGATCACGGTCGACCGGCGCGCCGTCACGGTGGCGCTGCGGGCGGACGGGCACGGCACGGTCCGGATCCACTGCCGCGGCACCACGGCCGTCGTGGGCCCCGGCGAGACCAGGATCCTGCCGCTCTGATTCCGGGGTCCGGCCCGCCTCGGATTCCCTGGGCCCGGCCCGCCCGGGTCGGGTTCACCGGCGCTGGGACCAGAGGGGCTCCACCCGCTCCCAGTCCGGCTCCCAGCTCCGCTCGGCCCGCCGGTCCAGGGTGCGGCAGTGCACCGTGTGGCCGACGACGGCGAGTGAGACCAGGCCGGTGGCCGTCCCGACGCCGAGGATCCCGGCATCCGAGAGGACCGCGGCGGTGGTCCGGGCCCCGGCCGCCGGAACACCGCTGTCGTCCAGCTGGATCGCCACCGCCGATCCGACCGGGGTGCCCGTGCTCACCCGAACGGTGCCGCCACCGGGCCCGACCGGGTAGGCCCATCGGGCCGGGGCGTGGGCACGGGCACCTCCCGTCCGGAGGTCGTCGGTCACCGCGGGACCGACCGTCGTGGCGATGACGGCGTGCCGGTGCCTCGCCGTCTCCTGCTCGGCGTGCGTCTCCACCCGGAACACCAGCACGGCCACGGCCGCGCCCACGGTGATCAGCAGCGCGAGGACGACCGGCAGGGCGAGCGCCGTGCGGCTCCGGGCCCGGTCGACCGGGCGGCACAGCGGATTGCGGTCGAGGCCGGAGGCGCGGCGGACCTGGGTGCGGAACGGCGTGTGCGCGGCCTGACGCTGCTGGGCGGTCATGACGCACCTCCTCGGGGCGGGGCCGCCCGTTCGTCGGCCTCGCCCCCAGCCTTGCGCGGCCGCGACCGGGGTACCAGGGTCCGGCGGGCCCGCGACCGGGGCCGGTCGGCCCCCTGCCCGGTGGCGCCGGGAAGTGGTGCCATGGAGGAGAGGGGGAGGAACCGCACCTTTCGACCGCGTCCGAGGAGGACGGGATGAACAGCGACACGAGGGCGGCGGTCGGCGACCGCATCATCGTCCGCGGGACCCGGCCGGGCGCGGCGCGACGGGACGGCGAGGTCGTCGGCCTGCACCACCCCGACGGGAGTCCGCCGTACGACGTGCGCTGGTCGGACACCGGCCGGGTGACGGAGTACCTGCCGGGCCCGGACGCGCAGATCCACCACTTCCGGCACGAGGAGGACGACCGGCCCAGCAGCGCCGGCCGTCACCCGTTCGCCGACTGACCGACCGCTCCGTGCCCACCGTCGCCCCGGAGCACCGCACCCGGCGGGGCGGGACGGCAACGACGGATCCACCGGCACGCGGCCGGGGTCCGTCCCGCACGGACTGCTCCACCGAGCCCACCGCCCGGTCGTCACCGTACCGATGCCACCGGCCGGCGTTCACCGAACGCCGCCCGCTTCCCCCGGGAGGCCCCGTGAACGGACCCGTCGTCGTCGGATTCGACGGCTCGCCCGAAAGTCTCGCCGCCACCGACTGGGCGGCCCACGAGGCGCGGCGCCGTGCGCTGCCGCTGGAACTGCTCCAGGCCTGGCCTTGGCCGAAGACCGACGTGCTCGGCACCGACGAGGCGATCAGCTGGAGCCGCCGGCGGTTGGCCGCCCGGGAAGCGGAGCTGCGGGCGGCACTCGGCGGGATCGAGGTCGCTTCGGCCCATGTGCCCGAGGATCCGGTCGAGGCGCTGGAGACCGCCGGACGGTCGGCCACTCTGCTGGTGCTCGGCTCCCGGGGGCTGGGCACCGCGCGCGGCTTCCTGGTCGGGTCGGTGAGCCACCAGGTGCTGCGCCGCGCGGCGTGTCCCGTCGTCCTGGTCCGCGCCGACGAGGACGGGTCCGCCCCCGAGAAGACCGGGGACGTCGTGGTGGGTGTCGGCCTGCGGGACCCGTGCGACGGCCTCCTCGCCTTCGCCTTCGAGGCCGCCGCCCTGCGTTCCGTGCCGCTGCGGATCGTCCACGGATGGGAACCACCGGTCGGCAGCGAGTACCTGTCCGCCACCGCGGCCGACGGCACGGCGCGCGATCTGTCGGCCGTCGACCGGGACCGTCTGGAGGCCCTGTCGGCGGACTGGAGGGACCGCTGCCCGGGGGTCGACGCAACGGCCGGTCTGGTGCACGCGGCGCCCGCCGCCGCCCTGGTCGACGCCTCGGCGACGGCCGGCCTGGTCGTCGTGGGACGGCACACGCGGCGGTGGCCGATCGGCACGCACCTCGGCCCGGTCGCGCACGCCGCCGTCCACCACGTCGGCTGCCCGGTGGTCGTCGTGCCGCACGAATGACCGGCCGCACCGTCGCCCGCGGGCCCTTCGGCCCCGGACCCGGACCGAACGGCCCACCCCCGGGCACCACCCACCGGGCCAGGCTGGTGGTGACCACCGGTGCGAACCGACGAGAGGTGACAGCCATGCACACCGTGATCGTGTACGAGAGCATGTACGGCAACACCCGGGAGATCGCCGAGGCCATCGCCGACGGTATCCACCGGGCCGACCCCGCCGCGGCCGTCGACTGCCTTCCGGTGGCCGAGGCCGACGCCGAGCTGACCAGGTCCGCGGACCTGCTGGTGGTCGGCGGACCCACCCATATGCACGGGATGTCCTCCGGGGTGAGCCGCCGGATGGCCGCCACCGCGGAGGCCAAGCGCGAAGGGCACGAGGAGGCGGCCCGGGAGGCCCACGAGGCCGCCGAGGGCCAGGGCCTGCGCACCTGGTTCCGCCACCTCCCCGACACCGAGCACGGCACCTACGCGGCCGCCTTCGACACCCGCGGAACCGGCGCGGGCAGCGGCGGCGCCGCGCCCGGTATCGCCCACCGTCTGGAGCACCACCACTACGACGTCGTCGCCGAGCCCGAGGGCTTCGTCGTGGAAGGCCTCGACGGCCCGCTCCGCGCGGGCGAGCTCGACCGCGCCCGCGCCTGGGGCGCCGCCCTCCTGTAGCGCCCCTTCGCGGAGACCCGGAGCAGGAACCCCGGCCGGCGGTCGGGGCGGCCCGGCGCCACCCGTAGGAGGCAGGCCGTGCGGGGACGACCGGAAACATCGGTTCCACCGTGCCGGACCAGGATCGCCGGACGCCCCGACCGCCCTCGCCCCGGGCCCCGCCGGACCTGCGCAGCCCGTCGGGCCGTCCGAGGCCCTATTGATGCCCTACTGAGAACCCCGTGCCCGAAAGGACGGAACGGTGATGAGCACACAC
The DNA here is from genome assembly GCF_001279805.1 of Streptomyces sp. XY431. NCBI lineage: Bacteria > Bacillati > Actinomycetota > Actinomycetes > Kitasatosporales > Streptomycetaceae > Streptomyces > Streptomyces sp. XY431. Next base: position 4,452 of record NZ_LGDO01000026.1, on the reverse strand, counting down.
GCCACGACGCCGATGCGCACCAAGCGCTGGACCTTGCAGCTCAACCTCTTCGAGGAGGGCGACGTGACCAAGGTCCACGCCGTCCTCGACACCGGCGACAACACGCTCCACAGCCGCACCGAGTCCCACCGCAACCCCCATGACCCCCCGGTCCCGGAGATCGGCGACGAGTACGCGGCCGCCCGGGCCCTGGTCGACCTCGGGCAGCAACTGCTGCGCGCCGGCCGGACCGATGCCTTCGCCAACGAACCTCCCGGCCGCGGCTGAGCACCGTCGGCCGTCCCGGCCGCCGGACGGGGCCCGCGCCGTCCGCCCGCTCAGGCCGCCAGGTCCCGGCGTTCCAGCAGGACGAACGCGGCCGCCAGCCCGGTCAGTCCTACCGCGGAGAGGACGGCGAGCGAGACCCACGGCACGGTGCCCTGGGCCAGGGCGTCGCCGGGCGTGTAGTAGTGGAAGGGGCTCAGGTACCGCAGTGGCGCGGCCGGTTCCCAGGCGAGGCCGACGAAGTTGAGCGCGAAACCGACCGCGCCGAGGACCACGGTGGCCCCCACGACCGACGCCCGGCGTCGGCCCGCGGCGGAAACGGCCAGCACGGGCCCGGTCAGGCAGAGCGTGAAGCCGCACCCGAGCAGCCCTGCCGCGAGCACCCCGCCGATCGGGACGGCGGCCCGCAGGTCCGGCGAGAACGTGACGCCGAGCGCGACCGTCGCTGTGGCCGCGGCGTTCAGCAGGACGGACACCGCGGCGAGCGCGGCGGTCCGCTCCGCCAGCAGGCGCCGGCGGGACACCGGGCGGGTCATCAGCAGCTCGATGGTGCCGGACTCGACGTCGGCGGTGACGGCGGCCACCCCCGACGAGCCGATGGCGGTCAACTGGAGCGCGATCCAGAAGGGGTGGGTGAGTCCGGCCCCCAGCAGCCCGGCGTAACTGGCGATGGAGACGTCCCCGTTGGAGCCGCTGAACGCCTTGAAGGCATCCGGCGGGGTCCGCCCGCCGCCGAACAGGTCGGTGGGCGCGACAGTCCCGGCGATCACGACGATCAGGGCCTCGAAGACGATCATGCCGAGCACGAGGGCCGGCACCATCCGGCGACGGCGCTGCAGCGCCAGCCGGAACAGTGGAAGCCCTCGGCCGACGGCGTCCCGGCTCATGACCTCGGCTCCGGTCCGGCCCCGGGGTCGGTCGGGGTCTCCCCGCCGGTCCGGTAGAGGTCGAGGAAGGCCGACTTCGCCGCCTGCACCGCCCGGTACTGACCGTGGAGGGGCGCACGCAGCGGCGGTGGGGCCGGCACCACCCCGGGTGCCGGCCCCACCGCCGTGGATCAGTGCTCGGCGGTCGGGGTCAGAACGCCAACCGCCATGCCGGGAAGCATCACGGACGGTAGATGACAGGTCCATGCCCATTCTCGAAGAACGCACAAGGCCGTTCCGTCCCGTACGGACACCGCGGCACGGCCGGGCCGAGATCCGTCCTGCACGACACCGTGGATCACATGGACCGGGAGAGCTGTTCCCGCACCCATTCGACATCAGGGTTGGTACGGGGCCGTCCGGACACAACGACGGTCGGCACGGTCTCGTTGCCGTCGTTGGCCGCCCGCACCGCCGCGGCGCCCGCCGGGTCGCGCCAGATGTCGACCCAGTGCAGCCGGTGGGCGCTGCGGCCCAGCCGGACGCGCAGCCGGATGCAGTACTTGCAGCCCGGCCGCCAGTAGACCACCGGGCGGCCGTCGACCGCGCTGCGGCGCTGCGCCTCCGCCGCACCCACCGACCTCGGAAAGATCAAGGGCGAGTTCACACCGGCGAGCGCCAGGAACGCCGCCAGGAGCCCTGCCGCCGTGCCGGGGCTCCCGGAGAGGACCAGCCCGGCGGCTACGAATGAGCCGCAGAGCACGAACAGCAACGGCAGGATCCATGGGCGCATCACGGTGGTGCAGGCTACCAACGGGTCGACAGGCACCGGACGCCCGCCCGCGTACCGGACGGCGTCGGCCCCGCACTGGCGGAGTCGGCCCCGCACCGCCGGGGCCGACCGGCAGTGCGGGGCCGGGGCGGCAGCTGACGCCTCGACGACTACTTGTTGACGGTGAACCCCTGGTCCTTGCCGTACTTCACGCTGATCTCCTGCCAGGCGTTCAGGCCGGCCGTGAGCGTGGTGGAGGAGACGTACGCCTTGCCGACGGTGTCGTTGAAGACCGAGTTCGCGTACACCTGGAAGGGCAGGTAGGACCAGTCGGCGCCGACGTTGCGGGCGGAGTCGGCGAAGATCCGGTTGGCCTGCTGCCCGCCGAAGTACGGGAATGCCGTGTCCAGGAAGGCCGGCGACTCCAGGTCGGCCTTGGTCGCGGGGAAGGCTCCCGCGGCGACCCGGCTGCTCGCGCCCTCGCCCGTGGTGGCGAACTCGGTGAAGGCGTAGGCGAGTTCCTTGTTCTTGGCGGCCTTCGGCACGGCCAGCGAGCTGCCGCCGTTCTCCGCGCTCGCCGTCCCGCTCTTGGTCCACTGCGGCAGCGGGGCGACCCGCCAGTCGCCGGAGGCGGCCGCGACGCCGGAGGCGAGGTTGGCCGGCATCCAGGCGCCGATGGCCAGGGTGGCGACGGTCCCGTCGGCCAGGCCCTTGTACCAGGCGTCGCTCCAGGAGCTGATCGGCGCGACCAGCTTCTCGTCGAGGAGCTTCTGCCAGGTGCCGGCGTACGTCCTGGTGCCCTGGTCGCCGAAGTCGACGGTGACGTCGGTGCCCTTGGTCTTGTAGGGGCGGCCACCGGCCTGCCAGATCAGGCTGGTGGCGAAGCCGGCGTCACCGGTGTCGTTGGTGATGAAGATCTTGGGGTCGGCCTTGTGGAGGGCGCGGGCCGCGTCCACGTACTCGTCCCAGGTGGACGGCACGGCGATGCCGTGCTGGTCGAACACCTTCTTGTTGTAGAAGAGCGCCATGGGGCCGGAGTCCATGGGCAGGGCGTCGACGGCCCCGTCGCGGTGGACGGCGTTCCACGGGCCGGGGGTGAAGCCTGCGGCGAGCTTGTCGGCGCCGTACGGGGCGAGGTTCTCGACGGACTTGCCGATCGCGAACTGGCCGAGGGCGTAGTACTCGATCTGCGCCACGTCGGGCGCACCGGAGCCGGCCGCGATCGCGTTCTGCAGGGCGGTGTACTGCTTGTCGCCGGTACCGGCGTTGACGAGTTCGACGTCGACCTTCGGGTACTTCTTCTCGAAGTCCTCCGCGACCTTCTTCAGCGTGGGCTCCCAGGCCCACACCGTCACCTTGCCGCCCTTCTCCAGCGCGGCGGCGACGTCCTTCGGCCCCGCGGAGCCGGAGCCGTCGTCCGTGCCGCCGGAGCCGCAGGCCGTTGCGCCGAGGGCGAGTGCGGACACCACGGCGACGGCGCCGAGCAGTCTGCGGGTGACGGGAGTGCACATACGCATGGGGGGAGCTCCTGACGATGAGGGTGGGAGAGGGGGTGGTGCGGGTGGTGCGGGTGGTTCAGGTGCTGCGTGGGAGAGGAAGCGGTGCGGGTGGTGCGGTCACTCCTTGACGCTGCCCGCGGCCAGGCCGGACTGCCAGTACCGCTGGAGCAGCAGGAACACCGCCACGATCGGGACGATCGTGAGCAGGGAACCGGTGATGATGAGATCGAAGACGGGCTCGCCGCCGGCGGTCTGCGCCTGGGCGTTCCAGGCGTTGAGCCCGAGGGTGAGCGGGTACCAGTCGGGATCCTTGATCATGATCAGCGGCAGGAAGTAGTTGTTCCAGGTCGCGACCATAGAGAACAGCAGCACGGTCACCGTCCCCGGCATGAGCAGCGGCAGGGCGATGCGGAAGAAGGTGCGCAGCTCGCCCGAGCCGTCGATCCGGGCGGCCTCCAGGAGTTCGGTGGGGACGGCCTCGGCGGCGAACACCCACATCAGGTAGAGGCCGAACGGGGAGATCAGGGAGGGGATGATGACGGCCCACGGGGTGTTGGTCAGGCCCATCTTGCTGAACATCAGGAAGGTGGGCACGGCCAGCGCGGTGCCGGGCACGGCCACGGCTCCGATGACGACCGCGAAGACCGCGCGGCGGCCCGGGAAGGCGAACTTGGCGAGCGCGTAGCCGCCGAGGACGGCGAGGACCGTGGCGCCGCCCGCACCGGCGACCACGTAGAGCAGGGTGTTGAGCAGCCAGCGGACGAAGGCGCCGTCGTCGTAGGAGAGGGTCCGGGTGATGTTGTCCCAGAGGTTGACGTCGTCGGCGAACCAGAGCCCGAAGGAGTTCAGCAGCCCCTTCTGGTCCTTGGTCGCGTTGATGAACAGCCAGGCGAGCGGGAGCAGGGTGTAGACCAGGACCAGTCCGGTGACCAGGGTGAGCGGGACGCTCGGGCGGGGGCTCAGCGGGGTCCGGGGGCTTCGCCGGCGGCGCTTCGGGGCGGAGCGGGCGGCCGACGGGGCGGCGGTGGCGAGGGCCGACGCGGAGGCGGCG
>NZ_LGDO01000025.1:0-93657 GCF_001279805.1 Streptomyces sp. XY431 | reverse complement strand
GTCGTGGGCGGAGTGGTGGGAGGCGTGGTCGGCGGCGTCGTGGGCGGGGTGGTCGGCGGGGTGGTGGGAGGCGTGGTCGGCGGTGTGGTGGTGCCGCCGGGGCCGCTGAGCACCACGTCGTCCGCGTAGTACGCGGGCTGTCCGTACCAGCCGTGCAGGAAGATCGTCACCGAGGTGGTGCTCGGGCCGGTGCTGAAGCCGACGTTGAGCTGGCTGTAGGAGGCGCTGCTCGGCGTCCAGGTGGACTGGGCGCCGCTCAGGCCCGTGCCGGTGGCGCCCAGGTAGATGTAGCTGCCCTGGACGTAGGCGCTCAGCGTGTACTGCGAGTTGGGCAACACGCTGACGGTCTGGGTGCACTGGGCGCTGTCCGAGCCGGCCGGCGTGGCCTTGAGCGCGGAGGAGCCGGAGTGCACCGGACTGCCGACGGCGACGCCGGAGCCGCCGGAACACGTCCAGTCGGAGAGTCCGTTCTCGAAGCCGGGGTTGGCCAGCAGGTTGGGGACCGCCGCACCGGCGGTGACATTGCCGGCCACGACGAGGCCGGCGCCGATCACGGCGGCGGCGCTGACCAGCGCGAGGGAGCGGTTCACCGCGCTCGGTCCGGACCGGGCGGCGCGGCCGGTCCGGTACGTCCGGGCGGCGCGTTCCAGGGTGGCCCGGGGCTGCGGATCCGGGGTGCGCGACCTTCGACGGAACATGCTGTGCTCCCTTCCCGCCGAGCGCCAGGGACAAGACCGACGCGTGGGGGCGTGACGCCCGGCTCTGGGTGAGGTGGGGGACATGTGGGGCTGTGCCGGTCCGGATCGTAGGAGGGGCGGCCGGGCACGTCAATAGGTCTGGACCAATTGCGAGGGTCTGGACCAATTAGGGAGGCAGTCGACGGACCGTCAAGCCCGACGGGGCGGCAAACCGCCCCGGCATCCGACCATCCGAACGAGTGAATCCGAGGAGGGCCGCCCCGGCTCGCGGCCGCCGCCCGACACGCCGTCCGCCCCCGGCGCGGGGCGGCCCCGGACCACCGGGGGTGTGCTCGAAAAGTCCCTGTTCGACCCGGGCTCGCCCGGAGGGAAATCCGCTTGAACGACGCGCTCGAACAGCACCATCATCGGACCCCACCCCGACCGCGACGGATTCACCAACTCGGTTTCCTGGAAGCCGAGTTGCGCCGATTCGCCATGGCCGGGCCCGGTACTTCCGCCCGTCCGCGCACCGCTCCGCGACTGGAGGCCCCGTGGCCTGTCACCCCACCCCGGCGATCCACCTCCCACCCGTCCCCGTGCCCCCGCCCGTCCCGTCGGCCCGGCCGGCCCGCGCACCGCAGCAGGAGGCGAACGCTTGAGCACCACGACGACCTCGACCGGAACCTCCGACGAGGAACTGCAGTGGCTCGCCGACGGGCGCCGCATCGAGGCGATCGAGGCGATCAGCGTCAGCGCGATGGCCCGCCGGCTGCCCGCGCTCGTCGTCCGCGCCTTCCGCCTCGGCTGGCGCATCGACCGCACCTCGGTCGCCCTGCTCCTCGCCTGCCAGGCGGTGTCCGCCGTCCTCGGCGCGGCCGGCCTGTTCGCGACCACCGGGACGATCTCGGCCCTGTTCGGCCCCGGCCAGGTCGGCGCCAAACTCGCCCACGCCGCACCGTCGATCCTCGTGATCGCGGCGGCGGCCGGCGCCCGCTCCCTGCTGGGCATCACCATCCAGTCCATCACCATCCACCTCTCGCCGCGCATCTCCCGGGAGGCGGAGGCCTCGGTGCTGCGCGCCACCGTCGCGGCCGAGCTGACCGCCTACGACCACGCCGGCTACAACGACGAGCTGGAGGCCGCCGACCGGGGCGCCGAGGTCTGCGTGGACATCGTCGGCGAGGCGCAGAACCTGCTCGCCTCCCTCGCCTCCCTGCTCGGCGCGGCCGGCGTGCTGACCGTGCTCCACCCCGCGCTGCTCCCCCTGCTGGTACTGGCGGCGCTGCCCCAGGGAATCGCCTCGGTGCACGCCGCCCGGGTCCAGTTCCTGGCCAACCGGGCCGCGATCGGCGACCGCCGGATCATGGCCAACCTGCGCTGGTACATCCACCTCAAGCGCAACGCCGACCAGGTCCGCTCCGACACCATGGGCGAGTTCCTGCTCAGCAAGTACGACCACGTCGGACGGCGGCTGGACGCCAACTCGCGGCAGGCGGCACGGCGCAGCGCCCGGGTGTCGGTGGTCGGCGCCGCCGCCTCCGGGCTCGGGACGGCCCTGGTCTGGGCGGCGATGCTGTGGCTGGTCAGCACCGGCCGGATGAGCCTGCCGCGCGGCGGCGCCGCGGTGTTCGCGCTGGCCGCCGTCGGCACCAGCCTGCGCGGCATCGTCGGCTACGGCGCCGACCTGTTCCGCACCGGCATGTACCTGGACGACTGGTCGAACTTCCTCGACACCGCCGGCGGCCACCGGCCCGAGCGCGGCGCCGGAACGCCCGGGGCACCGGAGCGGATCGCGGTGGAGGACCTCAGCTACGGCTACCCCGCCGCCGACCGCAAGGCGCTGGACGGGGTGAGCCTGCACGTCGAGCGCGGGGAGATCCTCGCCCTGGTCGGCGAGAACGGCTCCGGCAAGACCACCCTCTCCAAGCTCCTGGCCGGCCTCTACCTCCCGGACGCCGGAGCGGTGCGCTGGGACGGGCGCGACACCCGCGAGCTCGACCCGCACGCCCTGTGGCGCCAGGTCGCCGTGGTCCCGCAGGACTACGCGCGCTGGCCCCTGACCTGCCGCGAGAACATCACGCTGGGCCAGCCCACACCCGAGGGCGATGCGGCGGTGCTGCGCGCCGCCGACGCCTCCGGGGCCTCGGACGTCGTCGCCAAGCTCCGCCGGGGCCTGTCCACCCTGCTGGCGGTGGAGTGGCTGGGCGGCGAGGAACTGTCCGGCGGGCAGTGGCAGCGCCTGGCCATCGCCCGGGCCTTCCACCGCGAGGCCGGGCTGCTCGTCCTGGACGAGCCGACCGCCGCGCTCGACCCGCGCGCCGAGCACCGGATCTTCCAGAACCTGCGGGCGGTCGCCCGGGAGCGCGCGGTCGTCCTGGTCACCCACCGCCTCACCAACGTGGCCGTCGCGGACCGGATCGTGGTCCTGGAGAACGGCCGGGTCCTCCAGGAGGGGACCTTCGCCGAACTGGTCGCCGACGGGGCCGGGCGGTTCAGGGAGCTGTGGGACCTGCAGAACGAACGCACCGGCCTGCCGACCCAGCGGACCCGGCCGCCCGAGGAGTCCGGAGAAGCCGAGAAGGGGGAGCCGGAGAAGTCCGGGTGACGGTGCTGCCAGGGGCGGAGCGGCGGTCCCGCCGCTCCGCCCCGCGCCCGGGCGGGCCGACGGGGGTTCAGCGGGCCTTGGCGGCGTGGACGAACTCGGTGATCAGGTCGGGGTCCTTGACCCCGCGCCGGACCTCGACCCCGCTGGAGACGTCCACGCCCCACGGGTTCGCGGCCGCGACGGCCTCGCGGACGTTCGCCGGGCTGAGACCGCCCGCCAGCAGCCACTTCCCGGCCGGCGGGCGGGCGCCCAGTTCGGCCCAGTCCCACGGCTCCCCGGCGCCCGGCACCGGTGCGTCGAGCAGCAGCAGGTCCTCGCCGAAGTCCCCGCAGTCCGCGCCGGCCGCCTTCGCCGCCGAGGTCGCCCGGATCAGCGGCAGCCCCAGGTCGGACAGCTCCGCGAAGGCGCCCGCCGGGTGGTTGCCGTGCAACTGCACCGCCCGGACCCCGGCCGCGCGCACCGCCGCGCGCACGTACGCGGCCGGCTCCTCCCGGAACACGGCCACCGTCAGCACCTCCTCGGGCACCGCCGCCACCAACTCCCGCACCAGCCCGGGCTCCACCCGGCGCGGGCTCTCGGTCAGCACGAAGCCCAGCGCGTCGGCACCGGCCGCGACGGCCGCGGCCACATCCACAGCGGTGCTCAGACCGCAGATCTTCACAAACATGTTCCCGGGCACTCCCCACTGGACGGCCCCGCCAGCGTAGTACCGGCGCCGGGGCGCGGGCACCCGCCCCGGCGCCGGGGGTCCGGCGGCCGCCGTCCGGCCGGTTGGTCCGGATGCCACGTGCGGGTGCAGCCCGACGGCCCGACGGGAACGGTGGGGGAATGGACACCGTTGTCGTACTGGAATCTGACACACCGACCAATGTCCGGGTCCTGGGACCCGGCCGTAACCCGACCGATCCCGAGAGCCCGGTGCGCCGGGCGCACGCCGCCCCCGCGGAGGCCTCCGGCGTCTGCGGCCCCCGCACCCTGTGCGGGCTGGACACCTCCGAGATGACCCTCGCCCCGCACCGGTCCGGCCTGGACCGGCCGGGCTGGCACACCTGCAGCGTGTGCCGGACCAACGAGGAGGGGGCCGGGGCCGAGCGCCACCCGGCGAGCAGCTCCGCCGTCTGACACCCCACCCACCGGAAGATCTTCAGCACCCGCCGGTGAGACGACGTCACTTCGGCGGGTGAGAACCGAAAGATTTCCTGTTCTTGACCACACCCTGCTTGACCACACTCTCCTCGACCACGCCCTGCTCGACCACACCCTCCTGGCGGCCCAGCCGCCAGACCAGCTCCTCGCCGGTCCCGGCCGGGCGGCGGCGGTCCTCGGCGAAGCCCAGCCGGGCCGCGACGGCGCCGCTCGCGTGATTGGCCGGGTCGTGGGAGATCTCGACGTGGTCCACGCCCGGGAACCGGAAGGCCTCGGCGACCAGGGCACCCGCGGCCCGGGTGGCCACACCGCGCCCGGTGGCCGCCGGATGGAGCCAGTAGCCGATCTCCATGACCCCGCCCGGACCGCCCTCCCGCCGGAACAGCTGGCAGGCGCCGACTATCGCCCCTCCGAGCACCACCGCGAAGGTGTAGTCCCGGCCCGCCTCCCAGGCCTCCTGGCGCCGCGCCAGGAATTCGGCGGTCCGCTCCGGGGTGTGCTCGTCGACCCACGTCATCCACGGTCGGAGGTGTCCCCGGGCCGTGTCGATGACCTCGAACAGCTCCGCGCGGTCCCCCTCGGGATCGAAACGGCGAAGGGTCAGGTCGTCCAGCTCGATCACCCGCGGCGGCATCTCCATTGGCGAAGGATCACCCCGATCGGCGCCGAGGGCAAGGGAATCGGGTCGGGTGAGCAGGGTCGGCCGTCCGGGCGCGGGACGCCGACCGGGTGGTTCCCGGGTCAGCCCCGGAGCCCCGGGGCGGGCCGGTCGTTCTCACCGTGATGCGACTGCTGCTGACCTCCGACACCCACCTCCCGACCCGGGCCCGGGCCCTGCCCGCGCCGCTGCTCGACGCCCTCGACGAGGCCGACGTCGTGTTCCACGCCGGCGACTGGGTCGACACCGCCACCCTCGACCTGTTCCGGTCCCGGTCCGAGCGGCTGGTCGCCGTGCACGGGAACAACGACGGGGCGGCGCTGCGGGAGCAGCTGCCCGAGATCGCCCGGGTGCGGCTCCAGGGCGTCCGCTTCGCGGTGGTGCACGAGACCGGACCGGCCCGGGACCGGGAACAGCGCTGCGAGGCCCGGTTCCCCGACACCGATGTGCTGGTCTTCGGGCACAGCCACATCCCCTGGGACAGCCTCGCGCCGGGCGGCCTGCGGCTGCTCAACCCGGGCTCGCCGACCGACCGGCGCAGCCAGCCCTTCGCCACCTACCTCACCGCCCGGCTGGACGACGGGCGGCTCACCGAGGTGCGGCTCCACCGGCTGCCGCCCCGCCGCTGAGCCGACCTCACGCCCTGACGCTCTGACGCCCTAACGCCCTGACACCCTGACGCTCACAGACTTGCCAGGCCGCCCACCGAAAGCGCGGACGGACAGCCCCGATCCTGGGAATCGGGGCCGTCCGGTCGGTCCTCGGGTGTCAGCTGCAGTGCGGGAGGGTGCTCGGCCCGGTGTAGCTGCCGTTGGAGAAGTTCCAGGTCGGCGTTTCGCCGGAGCACGAGTGGCCGTTGGCGGTGAAGTTCCAGTTGCCCTTGTAGAGGCGGGTATTGGAAACACCGGTCACCGGGATGAAACCGGCGTCGAACCAATAGGTTCCGGCATTCAGAATCGGCCGGTTGTTGTTCGCCTTGTAGTCCGAGCTGGACTTCACGTCGACCTGGCCGAAACTCCAGTTGTTGACGTAGTTGGTGTTCCACAGATTGACCTCGGTGTAGGCACCGTTGCAGTTCCAGCCGAGGTAGAACTTACCGATCGTCTGCGTGCCCACCAGAATGTTCTGGATGGGCCCGAGCACCTGGCCGCCGGTGGGACAACTCGCCGCCGAGGCCTGGGCGGAACCGGCTCCGACCATGACGGACGAGAGACCTGCCACGACCACCACGGCCGCCGCCGAGGCCGCGCGCACACGGGTACCGACTCGCATGATTTCCCCCTGGAAAGTCGTCGGGGCAGCCCCTGCCGCCCGTTGGCGCGGCCCATACTTCCACCGGCGTTACGCATGGTCCAGACCCGCATACGGAAAGTCTCGGCAAAGAGCGACGCGCGGACAACTCCGGACACAACGCCGCCAACAGGAAAAGCCGTCCCCCGGGCACAACCGGAAGGCACCGACCTGGTCCGTCGAGGGAATTACGCCGATTTCCGGCTTTCGGAATCCGGAATGCGTCCCGGCCGCTTCCGCCTGCCTGCCCGCCCGCCCGCCCGCCGGGCGCTACGCCCGGAAGGTGGCCCGGTACTCCGCCGGGGAGGTGCCGACGTGGCGGTGGAAGGTCGCGCGGAAGGCGGCGGGACTGCCCAGGCCGCTGAGGCGGGCGACCTGTTCGACCGGGGTCGGGCCCGTCTCCAGGAGTTCGCGGGCCCAGTCGAGGCGGGCGGCGGTCAGCCAGGCCATCGGGGAGCTGTCCGTCTCCTGCTGGAAGCGGCGGATGAACGTCCGGCGGGACATGTGCGCGCGCCGGGCGAGTTCGTCGACGCTCTGCCGGTGCGCGAGGTTGTCGAGCATCCAGGCGCGCACCGCCGCGAGCTCGTCCCCGCGCGCGTCCGGCCGGAGGCGTTCGAAGAACTGGGCCTGGCCGCCGGGGCGTTGGGGCGGGGCGACGAGTGCCCGGGCGCGGGCGTTGGCGGCGGCGGCACCGTGGTCCCGCCGGATGATGTGCAGACAGAGGTCCACCCCGGCGGTCACCCCGGCGGAGGTGAGGATGTCGCCGTCGTCGACGAAGAGCAGGTTCGGCCGGACGTCGACCCGCGGGTACCGGCGCTGCAGCGCCGCGGCATCGCGCCAATGGGTGGTCGCGGGGCGGCCGTCCAGCAGCCCGGTGGCCGCCAGGGTGAACGCTCCGGTGCAGATCGACACCAGCCGCGCCCCGCGCGCGTGCGCCGAGCGGAGCGCCGCCAGCGCCGTGCCGGGAAGCGGCGCCTCCGGGTCCTCGTAGCCCGGGACGACGACGGTGTCGGCGTCCCGCAGCGCCTCCAGCCCGGCCGAGGTGGCGAGGCCGACCCCGTCGGCGACGACCGGTCCGGCCGACGGATCGCTGCAGACGGTGACGCGGTAGTGCGGGTCGGGCCCGAAGGTCTGCACCGGAATGCCGAGGTCGAGCAGGAGGACCCCGGGCAGGGCCAGCACCGCGATCCGGTGGGGTTCGGGCGACGCTTCGATCATGGCACGATCCTAGCGCTGACCGGCCTGCGTGCCACTGTCGCGGTCCGGCACCGGCTCCGTAGCCTGCGGACATGGACTCCTTCTCGCTCGACCTGCCGACCGGCCCGCTGGCCGAGGCCGTCCTCGCCGCCGCGCGGACCTCAGAGAGCCCCTCGCTGGTCAACCACAGCGTGCGCAGCTTCCTGTTCGCCGAACTCCTCGCCGCCCACCAGGGCTGCCTGGACGACGCCGCCTACGACCGCGACCTGCTGTTCGCCGCCACCGTCCTGCACGACCTGGGCGCGGGCGAACTCGCCAAGGGCGAGGCCCGGTTCGAGGTGGAGGGCGCCGACCTGGCGGCCGAACTGCTGCGTCGCCACCACGTCCCCGAGGCGGACGTCGACCGGGTGTGGGAGGCGATCGCCCTGCACACCTCGCCCGGCATCGCCGAGCGCCGCGGTCTGCTCTGCGCCCTCACCCGCGAGGGCGTCGGCGCCGACTTCGGGCGCAAGGCGGACCTCGTCGCCGACTGGGCGCCGCGGATCCACGCCGCCCACCCCCGCCTGGACATGGTCCGCGCCCTCGTCGACGCGATCGTGGAACGCGCCGCCCGGTCCGAGGCCGCCGCCCCCCGCTACTCGCTCGGCGGCGAGCTGCTCCGCGAGCGTCGCGCCGACGGTGTGACCGCCCTGGAACGCGACGCCGCGTCCTGCCCCTGGGGCGAGTAGCGCGCGACCGGTCGGCGGTGGAGGACCCGGGGACGCCCTCGGCCCGGGCGGGCGGGCCCCGGGCGGACGGGGCGCGGCCGGGGCGGACGGCACGGGCGCGGAGATTTCGGTTATCGCGCGGGCCGGCGGCGGTCTCCTGATCGGGTGCCGGGCCGGGTCCCGCTGGCTGCGGCCCCGGCGCCCGCCGAACCGCGCCCGCCCCGGGAGAGAACCGCCGATGACCGCTCCGCCCACCGACCGCCCGTCCTTCGCCGGACCGCTCGCGCATCCGCTCGCCCGCCGCTGGCTGCTCGCGTCCTGCGTACCGGTGCTGCTCGTGCTCGGGATGGCGCTGACCGTCCCGCCGGCGCCCTCGGCAGCCACCGCAGGGGCACCCGGCTCGGCCGACATGGCGGGGATGCCCGGGATGGCGGGGATGCCGGGCACGGAGCATCCGGCGGGCGACTCCCCGGACCTCGCCGCCGCAGGACTCGCCGCCGAACGGAACGGCTACCGGCTGGACCTCGCGGACCCCGGGCCGACAGCCGGGCGGGCCACGGACCTCCGGTTCACGATCGCCGGTCCGGACGGCTCCCCCGTCACCGACTTCGCCGTCCACCAGACCAAGAAGCTGCACTTCTACGCCATCCGCAGCGACCTCACCGGCTTCCAGCACCTCCACCCGGACCTGGCCGAGGACGGCACCTGGACCGCCGCTCTCGCCGCTCTCGCCCCGGGCACCTGGCGGCTGTACGCCGACTTCGTCCCGAACACCGGCCCGCACGCCGCCGAACTGGTCCTCAGCCGGACCGTGACGGTGCCCAGCGAGGCCGCCCCGGTGCCGCTGCCCGCCCCGGGCGACACCGCCACCGCCGACGGCTACACCGTCACCCTGACCGCGCGGCCGACGGCCGGGGCGCACCGGCTGACCGCCGTCGTCAGCCGGGACGGCCGCCCGGTCGGCGACCTCCAGCCCTATCTGGACGCCTACGCCCACCTCAGCGCCTTCCACGAGGGCGATCTCGCCATGGCCCACCTCCATCCGGCGGGCACGGTGGACGGCGACCGCGGCGGGCCCGAGCTGACCTTCCAGGCCCTGTTCCCCGAGCCGGGCAACTGGCGGGTCTTCCTCCAGTTCCGGACCTCGGGGCAGCTGCACACCGTCGCGCTGACCCTGCGCGTCGACTGACGGCGGCCCCGGATCGGCCGTTCCGGCGAATGCGGGCCCCGGAGCGGTGACCGACCGCTCCGCCCGGTGATCCGTCAACCGGTGGCACACCCCGTGCCCACCGAACGACGAGCACCAAGGAGTCCGGTATGACCATCGACCGCAGGAACGCGCTTCGACTCACCTCACTGGCGGCGGCCGGAGCGGGGATCACCGGCGGGCTGGGCGGAGCCGCCCGGGCGGAGGGCTCCCGGGCGGCAGGCTCCCGGGCGGCGGGCTCCCGGTCCGAGGGCGGCCGGCCGGCAGCGCGGCAGCTCGTCCTGACGGGGAAGCGGACCGCCGCCGACATCCCGGACGTGCTCGTGCCCGGCACGTCCTACTTCGTCCACTACGAGCTGCGGGACGCGGACGGCAACCCGGTCGGCACCGAGAGCGCGGAGTGCACCCCGGTGACCGTGGGACCGGACGGGGCGTTCGTGCTCGCGTCCCTGGTCCTGCTCCTCGCCGACGGCATGATCACCGCCTCGACCGCCTTCCAGCGGCCGCTGCCCGCCCTGACCGAGGTCCTCGTCGCGCCCCGCCGCTGGTCCCACCTGTTCGCGGTCACCGGGGGAACCGGCGCCTACAAGGCCGCCACCGGGGCCGTGACGATCGAGCACCTCTCCCGGGAGGACGACGTGCTCACCGTCGACCTCGACTGAGGTCCGGCACCCCGGCGCTGCCGAGGCCCGGGAAAAATTCCCGGCGGCCCGGCCTCGGCCCCGGGATACTGACCGCCATGGACGAGGCCACCGTGGACGAGGTCGAAATCGTCGTCGCCCATTCCGAGCGGGCGACCCTGCGCGTCGGCGACGTGTTCCTGAAGGTGGACGCCGACCGGGCGCGCGCCGAGGCCGAGGCCCGGGTGATGGCTCTGGCGCCCGTCCCGACCCCCGAGGTGCTCTGGCACCGACCGCCCGTGCTCGCGATCGCCGCCCTCCCGGGGCGGGCACTCGGCTGCTACGGCCGGCCGTCGCCCGCCTCCCCGGCGGCGTGGGCGGCGGCGGGTGCGGCGGTCCGGACCCTGCACGACGCGCCGCTGCCGCCCTGGCCCGGCCGGAGCGCCGACGAACTGGCGGCGGCCCTCGACGTCGAGTGCGCGTGGCTGGTGGCCAACGACGTCCTGCCCCGTGACCTGGTCGCCCGCAACCGCCGGATCGCCGAGGCCGCGCTCCGCCCGTGGACCCCGGTGTTCGTCCACGGCGACCTCCAGCCCAGCCATGTGTTCCTCGACGGCGAGGAGGTGACCGGCATCATCGACTGGTCGGAGGCGGCCCGCGGTGACGCGCTGTTCGACCTGGCGGTCCTGACGCTCGGACACCGGGAGCGCCTCGGTGACGTGCTGGCCGGGTACGGCGCCGGGCCCGGCCCCGACCTCGACGTGATCCGCGCGTGGTGGGTGGTGCGGAGCCTGCTGGCGGTCCGCTGGCTGGCCGAGCACGGCTTCGACCCGTCCGCGCCGGGCTGCGAGATCGATGTGCTGAGGGCCCGGCTCTGACGTCCCGCGCCGTCCGGGCGTCCGCGTTCCCGGGGCGCCGTTCGACTCGATGCGGAAACGCTGCACAAGCGACGCGACTGGGCCGGACGGGCCGGATCGCTGCACGGTGGACGGGTGACTCCACGAACGCGGGCCTCGTCACCGCCCCTGCCCCCGTCACCGCCACCGGCGCCGACCCCGCCGCCGACCCCGACACCGCCACCGGACCCGACACCGATCCCGGCGCCACGAGGGTGACGGCGACGACGGCGGCACCGGGCAGGGCGGCCGCGATCGTAGAATCGCCGACCGGCCTCAAGCACGGCGTCGGGTGCCCCGGCGCCCGGACCGTCCGCTCCGCGGGAGGACACCATGGCTCTCGACCCACCGCCCGCCCCGGGCGTCCCGCGGTGACGCCGCGGGCCGTGCCCGAGGAGGCCCGGACCGCCGACGGGCCGGGCCTGCCCACCGGAGGGGTCGCCCGGCTTCTGGGGGTGTCGCCGACGACGGTCCGTTCCTGGGAGCGCCGCTACGGCATCGGCCCCGCCGAACGCCGCGCCGGGCACCACCGCCGCTGGAGCCCGCAGGACATCGCCGTGCTGGAGGCGATGTGCCGGCTGACGGCCAGGGGCGTGCCACCGGGCGAGGCCGCCCGCACCGCACTGGCCCGGCGCACAGCCGACGGCACCGGTCCTGCCGACGGCACCGGTCCTGCCGACGGCACCGGTCCTGCCGACGGCACCGGTCCGGTCGACGGCACCGGCCCCGAGGACGCCGCGGGCAGCCGCGCTCCCGGCGGCGGCCGGACGCTGCGGGTCGGGGCGGTGAGCCCCGAATGCCGCGGCCTGGCCCGGGCCGCGGTGCGGCTGGACGCGCCGGAGGTCACCGGGATCCTGCGCGAAGCCGTCGAGCGGCACGGCGTGGTCGACGCCTGGACCGAGGTGATGATGCCCGCCCTTCAGGCCGTGGGGCGCAAGTGGGCGGTCGACGGCGAGCACTACGTCGAGGTCGAGCACCTGCTGTCCTGGCACGTCTCCAGCGTGCTGCGCGGTGTGGCGGTGGCGGCCGTCCGGGTCCGGCCGGTGCGGCCGGTGCTGCTGGCGGCGACGCCGGGCGAGCAGCACACCCTGCCGCTGGAGGCCACGGCGGCGGCGCTGACCGAACGCGCCCTCCCGTTCCGGATGCTGGGCGCGGCCGTCCCGCCCCGCGCGCTGCTCGACGCCGTCCACCGGCTCGGGCCGGGCGCCGTGATGATCTGGTCCCAGGACCGGCAGACCGCCGACCGAGGGCTGGTGCGCCGGGTGAGCGCCGGGGCGTGGGGCCCGCGAGGCTCCCGGGGCCGGGCGACGGTGGTCGCGGCCGGTCCGGGCTGGGGCCGGACCGGGGCCCCGGGCGAGGCCGCGACACCCCGTACCCTCGCCGGCGCCGTCGACCTCCTGGAGGAGGCGATCACGGCCTGACGCCCGCTCGGAGCGGCCGAAACCGAAAGCCCGAGCCGAGAGCCCGAGCCGAGAGCCCGACTCCGGAAGCCCGGTTCGGGAAGCCCGACTCCGGAAGCCCGAAACCCCCGATCGCACCACCTGCGAGGCCCCACCCGTGACCGTATCGATCGCCCTGTTCACCCAGGACCTGCGCCTGCACGACAACCCCGTGCTGCACGCCGCGCGCACCTCGGCCGAGCAGGTCGTCCCCCTGTTCGTCTCCGACCCCGCCGTCGAGGCCGCCGGCTTCGCCGCGCCCAACCGGCAGGCCTTCCTGGCCGACTGCCTCGCCGATCTGGACGCCTCGCTGCGCGGGATCGGGTCCCGGCTGACCGTGCGCCGGGGCGAGGCCGCCGAGCAGACGGCGCGGGTCGCCGCCGAGACCGGCGCCGCCACCGTGCACGTCGCCGCCGGGGTGACCGCCTTCGCCCAGCGCCGCGAGGAGCGCCTGCGCAAGCTCCTCGGCGACCGCCTGCACGTCCACGACGCCTCCGTGACCGTGCTCCCGCCGGGCCGGGTCACCCCGGCCGGACGCGACCACTACGCGGTCTTCACCCCCTACCACCGCGCCTGGCAGCAGGCCCCCCGCCGCACCGTCCTCGCCGCCCCCAGGACGCTCCCCACCCCGGACGGCCTCCGCAGCGACACCCTGCTGGTCGGCGGCGCGACCTCCCCCGGTCTGCCGCCCGGCGGGGAGAGCGCGGCCCGGGCCCGCTGGCGCCGCTGGGACATCGACGCCTACGCCGACATCCACGACGACCTGGCGGCGGACGACACCTCCCGGCTCTCCCCCTATCTGCACTTCGGCTGCCTCTCCCCCACCGAACTCGTCACCCGCGCCCTGCGGCACGACGGCCCCGGCGCGCAGGCGTTCGTCCGGCAGTTGGTCTGGCGGGACTTCCACCACCAGGTCCTCGCCGCCCGCCCGGACGCCGCGCACCGCGACTACCGCGACCGGGACGACCGCTGGCACCACGACGAGGCCGAGGCCGAGGCGTGGCGGCAGGGCCGCACCGGCTACCCGATCGTCGACGCCGGGATGCGCCAGCTCGCCCACGAGGGCTGGATGCACAACCGCGCCCGGCTGCTGACCGCGAGCTTCCTGGCCAAGAACCTGTACCTGGACTGGCGGGTCGGCGCCGCCCACTTCCTCTCCCTGCTGGTCGACGGCGACGTGGCCAACAACCAGCTGAACTGGCAGTGGGTCGCCGGCACCGGCACCGACACCCGGCCGAACCGGATCCTCAACCCGCTGCGGCAGGCCGACCGCTACGACCCCGACGGCGCCTATGTGCGCCGCTGGGTCCCCGAACTCGCCCACCTGCCGGGCCCCTCCGTCCACCGGCCCTGGCTGTTCGGCGCCGACTACCCGGCGCCCATCCTGGAACCCGAGGCCCTGAACGCCCGCTTCCAGCACGGGCGGCCCTGACCGTCCCGGCCGTCCGCCCAGGGCATCCGCCCAGGTCGGCATACGGAACCGACATCGCATTGGGTCGTGGTGACCGATTTACGGACAGCCTTGTCCCGTCTACCGTCGTACGTGTTCGACCGGTACCGCGGGCGACAGGCACTTGAAATCGGATCAAACATGACCTTCAGTATTGAAACGGACCGGCTCCGGCTGCGCCCGTACACCCCCGAGGAGGCCGAGCGGGTGGCCGCCGCCGACCGGCCGGGGAGCGGCTGGAGCCCCGGCTTCCCCCGCGAGGACGACCGGGCCGTGGCGCGGATGTTCCTCGCGGCGCCGCGCACCGAGCCGCTGTTCGAGCCTCAGCTGATCGAGCTGCTCGACACCGGTGCGGTGATCGGCGGGATCGGGTTCTTCGGCCCGCCGGACGCGGAAGGGGCGGTCGGGCTGGGGTACGGCGTCGCGCCCGAGGCCGAGGGCCTGGGCTACGCCACCGAGGCGCTGGTGGCGCTGCTGCGCCGGGGGTTCGCCGAGGGCGGCGTCCGGCGGGCGCTGGCCGACACGACCCATGACAACGCGGCCTCGCAGCGGGTGCTGGAGAAGGCCGGGCTGCGTCGGACGTCCTCCGACGACAAGCTGCACCACTACATTCTTGAGGGCTGATCACTTGCGCAAGCTGACGTACTTCGTGGCCACGACCCTGGACGGGTTCATCGCCGGTCCCGACGGGGGCGACCCGACCGGGCCGGACGGGTTCTTCACCGTCACCCCGGACTATCTGGAGCACCTGGTCACCCACTACCCGGAGACGCTGCCGGGCCCGGCCCGCGACGCCCTGGGCATCACGGCGACGGGCACCCGCTTCGACACCGTGCTGGAGGGGCGCCGCTCCTACCAGGTGGGCCTGGACGCCGGTTTCGCCGACGCCTATCCGCACCTGCGGCACCTGGTCTTCTCCCGCACCCTCACCGAGGCCCCGGCCCCGGCCGTCGAGCTGGTGTCCACCGACCCGGTGGCCCGGGTCCGGGAGCTCAAGGCCGAGGCCGGCGGCGGGATCTGGCTGGTGGGAGGCGCGGAGCTGGCAGGCGCCCTCTACCCGGAGATCGACGAGCTGATCCTCAAGGTCAACCCGGTCACCGTCGGGGCGGGCATACCGGTGTTCGCGGGCAAGGACGGGGTGAGCCCGCACACCTTCACCCTCACCGACCACACGGTGCTGCCCGGCGGCGCTGCCTTCCTCACCTACGCGAGGGCCGCGGCCTGACCGGCCGGTCGCGGGGCGGTGGACTTCTCGGAGGGTCCACCGCCCCGCGACCGGGCCTCAGTTGGCGAGGCTGAAGTCGCCGCCGACGGGTGCGGCGATCTTGTCGACGCCGGTCAGCGCGGTGAGGCTGGTGACCGGGGTGCTGCTGTCGGTGGTGGTGCCGTTGCCCAGCTGGCCGGAGCCGTTGTTGCCCCAGGAGCGCACGGTGTTGTCACCGAGCAGGGCGACGGTGTGCTCGCGGCCGCCGGCCACCGACCGGGTGCCCGTGATCCCCGGGACGGGGACGGGGGTGATCCGGTAGTCGGTGGTGCCGTCGCCGATCTGGCCGGAGGTGTTCTGGCCCCACGCCTTGAGCTTGTTGTCGCTGTCGGTGACGGCCAGGCTGTGGTTGCAGCCGGCCGCGATCTGCGACACCCCGCCGAGCCAGATGCCCTGGGTGTCGACCGGGGTGTAGCGGCTGATGGTGCTGTTGTCGCCGAGCTGGCCGGTGGCGTTGTAGCCCCAGGCCTTCACCGCGTTGCCGCTGGTGGGACCGGCGGGAGCGGTGCCGCCGCCCGGCGCGCCGACCAGGGCGAGGTTGTGGTTGCAGCCTGCGGCGATCCGGCTGACCCCGGTCAGGTTCGCGACCCGTGAGGCCACGTTCCGGCTGGCCGAAGTACCGTCGCCGAGCTGGCCGTTGATGTTGTAGCCCCAGGCCCAGACGGTGCCGTCCTCGCGCAGGGCCAGGCTGTGGCTGAGGCCGGCGGCGATCGCGATCACCTTGTTCAGGCCCTCGACCCGCACCGGGACGCTGCTGTCCAGGTTGGTGCCGTTGCCCAGCTGGCCGTAGTTGTTCTTCCCCCACGACACCACGGTCTGGTCGGCGAGCAGGGCGAGACTGTGGGTGCCGCCGGCGGCGATGTCGGTGGCGTTGGAGAGGTTCACCACCTGGCCGGGGGCGTTGTGGCTGAACACCGAGCCGTCGCCGAGCTGGCCGGAGCCGTTGGAGCCCCAGGACTGCACCGTCCGGTCCGTCAGCAGGGCCAGTCCGTGGCCGCTGGTGGGGCCCGCGCCACCGGCGGCGATCTTGACCACCTCGGCGCTGGTCAGCCCGAGCACGGTGGTGGCGGTGGTGCGGAAGTCGGTCCAGGTGCCGTCACCGAGCTGGCCGGCCCGGTTGTTGCCCCAGGACTTGAGGCGCTTCTCCTGGGCGTGGGCGCCGCCCACGGGCAGGGCGGCCAGTCCGAGCGCGGTCAGCGCGGCCACCGACACGGCGACGGCCGGGCGCAGCCGGTCTCGTGGCGCGGTACGGGAGTTCGTCATGTGCTGCCTTCCTGTTGACGGGACGGACGGGTCAGCGCGCCAGGCTGAAGCTGCCGTTGGACGGCGCCGCGACCATGGAGACGCTGCCGGACTTGGCCAGCACCTGCACCGGAGTGTTGCGCTGGGTGGTGGTGCCGTCGCCCAACTGGCCCTTGTCGTTGAGCCCCCAGGCCTGGACGGTGCCGTCGGAGAGCACCGCGAGGTTGTGGGCGGCGCCGGCGGCGATGCCGACCACGCCGGTGACGCCGGGGATCGGCACGCTGGTGTTGCGCTGGGTGGTGGTGCCGTCGCCGACCTGGCCGTTGGTGTTCAGGCCCCAGCCGCGCAGGGTGCGGTCCTGGAGCAGGGCGAGGCTGTGCGAGGCGCCGCCGGAGAGGGCGGTGACGTTCCTGAGCTCCAGGACGGTGACGGGGTAGGGCTTGTTGACCACGGTGTCGTCGCCCAGCTGGCCCTTGTCGTTGAGGCCCCAGGACATCACGGTGCCGTCCGCGAGCAGCGCGAGGGCGTGCGACGCGCCCGCGGTGATGCCCTTGACGGTGGTGAGCTCGGGCACCGCGACGGCGGTGGTGCGGGTGGCGGGGGTCGGGGCGGGCACGGCGGCGGTCGAGCTGGCCGGCTTCGGAGTGATGCCGAGCTGGCCCTTGTCGTTGTTGCCCCAGGTCTTCACGGTGCCGTCCCTCAGCAGGGCCATGCTGAAGGTGTCGCCGGCCGCGATCGCCTTGACGTCCTCCAGACCGGCCACCGTCACCGGGAGGTTGGTGTTGGTCGTGGTGCCGTCGCCCAGCTGGCTCTTGTCGTTGAGGCCCCAGGCCTTGACGGTGCCGTCCTTGAGCAGTGCCAGGGCGTGCGAGCCGCCCGCGGCGACCGCCTCCACCCCGCCCAGTCCGGCGACCAGGCTCGGTACCGCCCATTCGTCGGTGGCGCTGGTGGCGCCGTTGCCGAGCTGGCCCTTGTCGTTCTTGCCCCAGGACTCCACGGTGCCGTTGGCGAGCAGGGCCAGGCCGAAGCCGGATCCGGCGGAGCCACCGGTGCCGCCGGCGGCCACGGAGTCAAGTTCGGCGCCCGCCAGCCCGACCACGGAGGTCGGGGTGAGCCGCTGGGTCTTGGTGCCGTCACCCAGCTGGCCACTGGCGTTCAGCCCCCAGGAGCGCAGCCGCAGGTCGTACGCGGAGGCGGCGGAGGTGGGCAGGGCGACGGAGCCCAGCAGGGTCAGGCTCGCGACCAGCGCGGGTACGGCGGTGACGGGCAGGCGGCGGAGCTTGCGGTGCAGCGGGTGCATCTCTTCCTCACGTTCGGGGGGCGGAGCTGGACGGCTCCGGAGGCACGGACAGCACGAGGCGGGCCACGCGGCACCTCGCCGCGCGGCCGAAGAACGATGATCGGATCAGCAGATGCCTGCCCAATGATCAGAACGGTCGTGCGGTTCCGAACCGCTTTCCACCTTGTTGGCCCAGCCGGGTCGTTCGCGGTCGCCCTAACGGCCCGTCAACGGTTGCGGTCCGTGACCGACTGTCGAAGCATGGGCGGCTGGGGCTAGATGATCAACAAGGATCTTCGATCGCAACTGCCCGATGATTCCGCCGACTTCAGTGGGAGAGACCGTGCCGCGGAGACAACGAGCCAGACTCCTGGTTGTGACCCTCAGTGCTGCGATGGCACTGGCGGCACCGGCGTCGGCAAGGGCGGAGGACACCGAACCGGCGGTGGTGGTGAACGGGACGTTCTCCTCGCCGACGGTTCCCGCCGACAAGACCTTCACCGGTGGCGCCGACGGCTGGACGACCGCCGGCGGCGTCGCCTCGGCCACCCGCGCCGCGCATCCGCAGGGCTTCCAGGCGGCGACGCTCGGCTGGAACGGCAACGGGATCGCGATCAGCACCCGACTGCGCGGCATCCGCGCGAACGCCACCGTCACCCTGAGCTGGGACGACAACCCCGACACCTGTGTGGGCTCGGGCAATGCCAAACGCGCGTACACCGTGTCGGTGGCCGGAGACATCAATCCGGCGGGCAGCTTCACCAGCAACACCCCCACCGGCAGGGCGAACTGGTTCCTCGGCCGGACGTACTCCTTCACCGCCACCGAGGACGCCCCGCTGGTCACGTTCACCTCGACCGACACCGACAAGCCGAGCTGCGGAGCGCTGATCACCAACGTCGCCGCCAAGCAGACCGCCCCGCCGCTCACGCCGCCGCAGGGCGGCGCGTCGAGTGATCCCTGCTCGGGCGACGCGAAGGACAACCCGCAGTGCAAGGACCTCGCCGCCGACAAGGAGAAGATCGAGAAGTGCCCGGCTACCGACCGGAACTGCCTGGCGGGCGTGGCCGGTGACGGCAAGACGGAGAAGGACGGCATCGCCAAGGAGACCCAGGCCGTCGAGAACTTCGGCAAGGTCCCCCGTGACCAGAACCCCAATACGGCGGCCACCGACCTCTGCGCCCTCCCCAACGCCCTGACCGCCGACCTCCGGCCCGGCGACGCGGTCGTCCCGCCGAGCGACTGGTGGTACTGCTGATGGCGCGCCGGTACCGGGCCCTGGCCGCGACGGCGGCGGGCCTGGCCCTGGTCGCCGCGCCGGCGGCGCCGCCCGCCCGCGCCGCCGACACCGTGGACGTCCAGGTGCCCAACGGCACCTTTGCCCAGCCCGTCGCCCCCGACAACGGAACCGCCGCCGGGCACACCGACTGGTCCCCCGACAACACCGGCGTGGTCTTCGGCAGGGCCCTCGCCCAGCACCCACGCGGCTACCAGGCCGCCTCGCTGAACTGGAACGGCACCGCGCTGACGATGCGCACCCGGCTGTGGGGCGTCAGGGCGGGCTCCCAGGTGACGCTGACCTGGGACGACAGCCCGGGCGTGGACCGCCGCTGCACGCCCGAGCAGCTCAAGGACGGCCAGACCTACAACGTCTCGCTGATCACCGCCGGCCCCGCCCCCGACCCGGTGGTCACCACCCGGGGCACCGACACCGTCGGCACCGCCAACTGGACCAGCGGGCGGGTCTTCGAGTTCACCGCCACCGAGGACAACCCGATGGTGTCCTTCGACTCCGCCGAGCAGCGGGACTCGCTCTCCTGCGGCCCGCTGATCACCAACGTCACCGCCAAGCAGACCCCCGCCCCGGTCGACCAGAAGGTCCGCAAGGAGCAGCTGCCCGGCCCCAAGGCCTACCGGGGCAACGACCCGCTGGAGCCGGGCGTCGCGGTGGACGACTGCGAGGGCTCGGCCGCCAACTGCGTCTTCACCGTGGACAACCGGTACTCCTACCAGTACTACGGGCAGACCAGGATCATCGGCGAGGTGTACATCAACTGCACCCGCAACGCCGTGGTGGACGACCGGCGGATGGAGAACACCGAGCCCTCGTACGACAACCTCACCCAGTACTACGCGCTCAAGGGCGCCCCGCTCGTCCCCAGCCGCTCCGACATCTCGCAGAGCCGCCCCAACCTGGCCGCCCAGGCCGCCGCCGGGTTCAGCACCGCGGGCGGCAACTCCGCGGCCGTGAACACCAACAACCCGCTCACCTGGTCGCGGACCACCACCAAGCAGCTCAACCCCACCATCCAGCCCGGCGAGATGAGCTGGATCGAGGTGCAGCCCGCCCGCGAACGGGTGGCCGGCAGCTTCACCAACGCCCGCAACAAGTACCGGCTGGACGCCGTCTTCGACGTCCCCTCGGCCTCCCTGCCGGACCGCTACTACCAGCGGTCCGGCCCGCTCACCGAGACGGAGCTGCAGCGCTGCGGTTCCGTCCGGCCGACCGCGGGCACCCCGGACAACGGGGCCGGAACGGACAAGCGCCTGATCACCCTGGACGCGCCGCCCGTCGGCGTGCCCACCAGGTCGGTGCTGCTCGCCTCCTGACCCCCACTCACTCCCTGACCCCTGCTCACGCGCCGGCCGCCCTCCCCCGATCCCCCGGGGAGGGCGGCCGGCGCGGTGGTGGCACTCAGCCCAGCAAGGCCCAGGCTCCCGCCGGGGTCAGCCGGTAGCGCTCGACCGGCCGCGCCCCGTCGGTGCGCGGCGGCGCCTCCACAAGTCCGTCGCCGAGCGCGCGCCCCGGCGGGCGCAGGGAAAGGCAGCGGTCCCTGGCGCTGAAGGTCTGCGCCACGACCGTGCTGACGTTCACCGACGACGGGCTGTCGACGACGATGTTCTTGATCAGTTTGCCGATGTCGCCGACGGTCAACTCGCCGACCGTGCGCGTCATCGCGTTCACCATGCCGAACTGGAGCTCGTCACCGGCCTTCACGGTGAACTTGACCTGGGTGCTCTCCCTGCTGGTCCGCTTCCACTCGTGCGAGTAGGTCGCCTTGAACGCGAGCTCGAACGAAGCCTTTGCGCTGAGCTTCAGCTGGGCGGCCGCCGTCGCGGTGGCGCCTACCGCGATCGTCGGGCCGTTGGAGATCTCCGAGTTGGGACCCTTGTCCTTGGGCGCGGTGATGTCCGTGTGGGTGATCTCGGTCTTGTTGCTGCCGCTGACGCTGCCGGAGACATCGGTGGTGTTGTCGATCGTGCCCTCCAGCGCCGCCCGGCCGGAGATCTCGCCCGCGATGTTGTCCGTGGTGCTCGACTCCAGCACGACGGTCCGGTAGATGTCGATCGGCCGGTTGGTGCAGTTGATCGCGGTGTTGCCGACCGAGGCGACCGCGGAGGTGAACTCGCGGGTGAGCCCGGGCAGGATCCGGAACGAGCAGTCGTAGTCCTGCCCGCACCGGTGCGCGATCGCGGGCGCGTCCTCCTCGGCGCCCGGAGCCGAACCGCCCGGAGCCGAACCACCCGCCGCGACGGGGCCGGTACCCAGCGCCAGGACGGCCAGCACGGTCGGCAGGACCGCCGTGACCCGGGCCACGGGCCCGCCCCGCCGGCGCATCACCGCTGCCTCCAGGTGCCCGCGGCGGTCCGCTCGTACACCGCGTCGGGCACTCGTCGCGCGCTCTCGGCGCGTTCCGGGGGCAGTTCGACCAGTCCCGCCGCCGCGGCCCGGCCGGGGGGCCGCAGTGACAGGCACTTGTCCGGCACCGAGAAGGTCTGGGCGACCACCGAGCTGACATTGACGCTCGACGGGCTGTCCACCGTGATGTCCTTGATCAGCTTCCCGGTGTTGTTCACCTTCAGCTCACCGGCCGCCCGCGACATCGCGTTCACCACCCCGAACTGGATCTCGTCACCGTTGCCGACGGTGAACACCACCCTGGTCGACTCGGTGGCCACCGCCTGCCACTGCCGCGAGAACGTGGCCTGGAACGCCGACTCGAAGGTCGCCTTGGCCCCCAGGTGCAACGCGTTCGAGCCGGCCACCGTCCCGGTCACCCCGGTGGTGTTCTTCACATCGTCCTCGGTGGTGGGGCCCTTGTCCTTGTTCGGGCCGTTCATGGTGGTGCCGGTCACGAACCCCGGCGTGACCGTGCCCGACCCCGACACGGTCACGGTGGTGTCCACCCCGCCCTCCAGCGCGGCCTTCCCGGAGATCTGGCCGCCGATGTTGTCCGTGCTGCTGGTGACGAAGGTGACCGTGCGGTCGATCTCCATCAGGTCGTCGGTGCAGTTGATCGCCGCGTTCCCCACCGACAGCACCCCGCTCACGAACTCGCGCGGCGCCCGGTCGTACATCCGGAAGCTGCACCCGTCCCCCCGGTCGCACAGCCCCGCGACCTCCTGGGCCGAGGGCAGCGGCACCTCCCCGTCCAGGGCCCGCGCCACCGGGAACGGAGGCGGCCCCGCCTCCGCGGCGGCGGCGACCGGCGCCCCCAACGGCACCAGCACCGCTATCGCGGCCGCCCCGGGGAGCAGAACGGCGAACCGGTCGGCGCGCCGCCGTGCGGGTGTGCGGGCGGGCGGGCATGCGGAAGCAACCACGGGCACTCTCCTCATCCGTGAAACGTCATCCGTGAACGGGGGCCACCGGGACGCAACACCGGCCCGCCCGGTCCCCCCATCCTCGGCGACAGTCCCGTCGTGGGCGAACCGTCAGCCGCCGCCCCTGCGCCGTTCGGCGGCTCCGGGGCGGGCGGGCGGCGCCGCCGACGGGGTGCCCGCCGTCCGGTCGGCGGCGCCGGTGACGTCCAGGACGTGGCCCGTCCAGGTGCGGATGGTGCGGGCGCCGAGGCGTTCGTAGAAACCGCCGACCGCCATGGTGTTGGTGTCGTCGACGTCCAGGACCGCCCAGCGGTAGCCGAGCCGTTTCGCGTGGGCGAGGGTGTGGGTGATCACGGCCCGGTAGAGGCCCCGGCCGTGCAGGTCGGGGCGGGTGCCGGCGTTGGCGAGGTAGAGCTCGCGCCCGCCGCCCGCGGAATCGGCCCCGGTGGTCGGGTACTCGGTGGTCAGCAGGTAGCAGAGCACCTGCCGGCCGTCGGCGGAGAGCAGCAGGAAGGAGGAGCCGGGGCTGAAGTACGGGCTCCCGGTCACCGCGTGGCGCCAGGTCCCGGGTGTCATCGGGACGCTGCCCGGGTGACCGGCGAAGATCGCGTTGCGGGCCGTCAGCAGCGCCGCGTCGTGGCGGTCCTCGAACGGCACCAGCACGCTGCCGGGCGGCAGCACCGGCGCGGTGGCTGGCGTGTGTACCGGTGTGTGCGCCGACGTGTGTGCCGGCGTGTGCGCCGCCAGGTCGATCCGCATCCCCCGGTAGCCGCGCGCCCGCCGGTGGCCGGCGGCGTCCAGCGCCTCGGCGAGCCAGCGCTGGTGGCCGTGGGTCCGGGTGTGCAGCTCCAGCGGGGTGCCGTCGCCGAACCGCTCCCGGTGCCGGCGGTCCGCGGTCCGGCGGCACCGGGCGAGCAGTTGCGCCAGCACGTCCCGCGTCCGGTGGGCGGGGTGCACCGCCAGGTCGAGGACCATCTCGTGGACGGGGTCGGCGTGCTCCCTGGCCCGGGTGACCGCGTACGCCACCGGCTCCGGCCCCGCCCAGGCGCAGACGGAGCCCGCGGCCAGGTCGATACCCGGGGCCGCCCAGTCGTCGAGCAGCTCCCGGGCGCCGCGCCGGTCGCCGGTCCGGTCCGCCTCCTCGCAGGCGGCCAGCAGCCCCGCCACCCGGGGTGCGTCACCGCGGGCGAGCGGTCGCCACCGCTGCACAGTCGCCGCTGGCCGCTGCTCACCCACCCGTGGCCGCTGCGCCTCACTCACCCCTGGCCACCGCGAGGCCGCGCTCGCCGGGCACCACCACCTGGCCGTCGGTGACCAGCATGAACCGCTCCAGGCCGGGCACCAGCACATTGACCACGGCCACGTGCGGCGTGACGTGGTGGTCGCGCCGGTACACCGCGAACCCCCGCTCCGCCAGGAGGCCGAGCAGCCGGTCGAGGTGACCGCCCGGGGTGTCGGGCACCTCGGTCGGCTCGAACGGCCGGACCTCGGCCGTCGCCAGGGCCGCGGTGAAGTCCGACAGGTAGCAGGCGTGCAGGGTCGGGTAGGGCCCGGTGTCGTCGCGCTGCTCGGGCAGCAGGTGCGCGTACTCCTCCCGCAGGTCCATGGTGCTGTGCAGCTGGACGAGTTCGCTCACCGCGCGGGAGATCGCGTACTCGCGGGACAGCGACGCCCCCCAGCCGCAGATCCGGGCGGGCCGCCCCGGGGGCGCGCTCTGGTGGGCCGCGTAGGCCGGCACGCCCAGATCGGTGGTCATGTCGATCAGGTGCACCGGCCGGCCGGTGCGCGCCACGGCGAACTCCAGCAGCGCGGCGGGCGCGGGCGGCAGCGTCGCCGGGTCGACGACGGCCGGGCGGCGCGGGCGCTCGCGCAGGAAGGTGTTGATCAGCAGGACGGAGAGCGCGTCGCGTTCGATCAGCTCATTGACCGCGTGCACCGCGGCCTCGACCGGATCGGCCCCGGCGGCCCAGCCGTTGTTGACCGAGTAGCGGCCCACCGACCGGTAGTCGTAGGCGTCCCCGACCCGGCGGCGCAGGCCCTCCCCCGCCGGGCGCAGGTACTCGGGCACGGAGAGGAAGAGCGGCACGTCGACGTCCGGACCGCCGAGCAGCGACCCGTACGGCAGGCAGCCGAGCGGCCGGTCCGGCGCCTGGGCGAGCAGCGCCACGGCGATGTCCCGCCCGAGCGGGCCGGCGGCGAGCCGGTGCGCGGACGCCAGCCGGATCCCGCCGGGGTCGAGCCCCTCCACCCCGCTGAGATGGTGCTCCAGCGCCTCGAACAGGGCGCCCGCCCGCGCCTCCGCCCGGCCGCCCTTGCCGAGCCCGAGCCCGGTGCGCAGCGGTACGCCGTCACGCCGCAGCACGCACCGCCAGGTTCCGGGGCTGCCGTCGAGGATCGGCGCCAGATCGGCCTCCAGGCCGAGGGCGGCGATCGCGGCCGCGGCCCTCCCGAACGCCTGCCGCGGCGTGAGGGCGCGCTCCCCCGCCTGGGGAGGTGCGCTGTGCGTGGTGGTCACGGCCGTCCCGTCTGTCGTTTCTGTCGTTGTCTGTCGTCTTGATCTGTCGTGCCTGTCGTGCCTGTCGTGCCTGTCGTGCTGTCGTGTCCGTCCCGCTGGACGGAGCAGCGCCGGACCGCGGCCGTCGGCGTGCGAGCGGCCGCGGACCGGCGCCGTGGACCTACCGGGCGCGGGCCGGGTCAGTCCTCGTCGGTGGACTCGGCCGACTCGGCGCCGAGGCCGGCGAGTTCGGCGATGAGGCCCTGCTCGGCCGCGGACAGCACGACCTCGTCCGGGTGAAACTTGTCGCGGTCCTGGAATCCGCCCATGGGAACTGCCTCCTGGAATTCGTCCTGCGGCCGCCGGTCGGCGGCCGGGGCCGGTCCGCACGGGATCAAGTGCGCACACGTCCCACCACCGATCGTGTCCGGTTGACAACGGCGTGTGAATGCTTGTCCGTCCGCGCGACTTGCGCGAAAGTCCGCGCATGGCTGCACCACGGTCGTCACCCGCCCCCGGCACCGCGCTCCGGGGGGACCTCGTCGCCGAGACCCTCGAACTCACCGCCGTCCGCTGCACCCTGCCGCGCTGTCTGACCGCCGCCGGGGTCTGGGCCCTGGCCTTCCCGGCGCCGGGAAGGCTCACCGTCCAGGCCGTCCTGCGCGGCACCGTCTGGCTGACGGCGGCCGGCGTCGAGCGGCCCGTGCGCCTCGACGCCGGCGAGGCGGCGGTCCTCCCCGGCGACCGCCCGTACACGCTGGCGAGCGGTCCTGAGCCGCCCGGGGCGGACGCGCCGACACCGGTCGATGCCACGGCCGGGCCCTTCCTGCACGCCGGGGCCGAGGGCCGGGACGCCGTCGCCCTCGACGGCCGCCTGGAACTCGACCCCGCCGCCGAGGAGTTGCTGACCGGAGCGCTCCCGCCGGTGCTGCGCCTCGGCGCGACGACGGCCGAGGCGCCCGCCGTCCGCTGGCTGCTGGCCCAGGCCCTGGGCGAGCTCTCCGCCGACCGGCCCGGGGCCTCCTTCGCGCTCGGCCACCTCGCCCCGCTGCTCCTGGTCCAGGTCCTGCGCGCCCTGCTCGCCCACGGCGGCGCCGACGCCCACCCCGCCGGTCTGCTGCGCGCACTGGCCGACGAGCGCCTCGCGCCCGCCCTGCGCCTGATGCACGGCGACCCGGCCCGCCCCTGGACCCTCGCCGAACTGGCCCGCGCGGCCGCCATGTCGCGCACCAGCTTCGCCCAGCGGTTCAAGGACCTGGCGGGTGTCCCGCCGCTCGCCTACCTGCGGCGCCGGCGGATGCGGCTGGCCCAGCACACCCTGCGCCGTACGGACACACCGCTGTCCGCCATCGCCGCCTCGCTCGGCTACGGCTCCGACAGCGCCTTCAGCACCGCCTTCAAGCGGGCCACCGGCCTGTCCCCCCGGCACTACCGCGAGGCCGCCCGTTCCACGCCGGACTTCCCCGCCCAGGAGTGACGGGCCCGACCGGGCGTCATCCGTCGACGGCGGCACCGGGGTCGACGGCGGGACGCGCCGGACGGTCAGACAGCTCCGTCCACAGGTCGAGGAAGGCGCGCAGGGGTGCGCTCGGCCGGGTGCCCGACCGCCACACGAACACCTTCCGCAAGCGGACGGCGGGCTCCAGCGGCACGACGACGAAACGCCGGTCGGCGGCCAGCACCGGACTCGCGTGGGAGGTGAGGGCGATGCCGATCCCCTCCGCGACCAGCGCGAGCTGCAGGGCGACGTCGTTCGTCGCGCAGGCGATGTCCAGCCGCAGGTCCGCCGCGGCGAAGGCGGCCCGGACGAACGCGTGCACCCCGCTGTCGGGGCCGTAGCTGATGACCGGGCCCCGAGCCGCCTCGTCGAGGGGCATCGGACGGTCCGCGGGCCGGCTGCCGGCGGGGAGGACCGCGACGATCCGGTCCTCCAGCAGCACCCGCGAGGCGACGCCGGCGGGTTCGCCGTCCGGCGGCCCGGCGACCACGGCCGCGTCGATCTCCCCGGCGCGGACCCTGGCCAGCAGCGAGGGACTGGACGCCCCGACGAGACTCACCGCGACCCGGGGGTAGCGGCGGTGGTACTCCCCCAGCAGCCGGGGGACGACGGTGCCCTCCAGACCCCCGACGGTCCCCAGCGCCAACGAGCCGCCGAGCAGACCCGACCGCTCGGCGAACTCCAGCACCGCCGACGCGGCCGACGCCAGACAGGCCCGGGCGTGCGGCAGCAGGGCGGCGCCCCCGGAGGTGAGGACCACCTGCCTGGGCAGGCGTTCGAACAGGGGCTCCCCCAACTCCTTCTCCAGGGCCTGGATCTGCTGGCTGATCGCGGGCTGGACGACGTGGCAGCGGGCCGCCGCCCTGGTGAACGACCGCTCCTCCGCCACGGCGACGAAGTATTCGAGCATACGGAGCTCCATGGCCGACAAACTATCAATTCCGCAGCTGGGCGGCCTGGTTGCGCCCGAGCCGACTCCGCGAGGACGAACCCCCGTGCGATCAGCGGTCGTGACGGCTGCCATCACCAGCGCCTATTGGACCCGCGCGCCGGGGACCCCGAAGCTGGTGACCGCGGTACCGGCCCTGGTGACCGCGGTACCGGCCGGACCCGCGGCTCCGGCGAAGGGCGAGGACAGACAGATGAGAGTGACCGTCGTCGGCGGCGGCATCGCCGGACTGACCTGTGCCCTGAGCCTGCACGCCGCCGGCTTCGCGCCCCGGGTGTACGAAGCGGCGCGCAAGGTCGAGGCGGTCGGCGTCGGCATCAACCTGCTGCCGCACGCCGTCCGGGAACTCGCCGAACTCGGCCTGGAGCACGAACTCGCCGCCGTCGGGCTCCCCCCGCACCGGCTGAGCTACCGGGACCGGGCGGGCACAACGGTCTGGGAGGAGCCGCTGGGACGCGCCGCCGGCTACCGCTGGCCGCAGTACTCCGTGCACCGCGGCCGCCTGCAACTGCTGCTCCTGGCGGCGGTCCGCGAGCGGCTGGGGCCGGACTCGGTCCGTACCGGCCTGCTGTTCCAGGGGTTCGAGCAGAACGCGGACGGCGTCCGCGCCCGGTTCCTGGACCGGTCGAGCGGTCGCACCGTGCTCGACACCGCCGACGTGCTGGTCGGCGCCGACGGCACGGACTCCGCGGTCCGCCGCCGGCTGTACCCGGACGAGGGCCTGCCGAACGGGAACGGCGTCCACATGTGGCGCGGGGTCGCACCGCACCCGCGGGTCCTCGACGGCCGGTCGATCGTGGTGGCCGGGGGCGTCCCCGGCGCGAAGTTCGTCGCCTATCCGATCGAGGACGGCGCGACCGCGGCCGCCGACACCCTGGTGAACTGGGTGCTGGAGGTGCGGCACAGCCCGTCCGGGCCGCCGGGGGGCGGCCCGGGCCGTCGTGTCCCCGCCGCGGAGGCCCGCGCCGGGCTGTCGTCCTGGCACCTGCCGTGGATCGACCTCGCGGCGCTCGCCGACCGCTCCCCGGCGATCCTCGAGTACCCGATGCTGGACCGCGACCCCCTGCCGCGCTGGAGCTTCGGACGGGTCACCCTCCTCGGCGACGCCGCGCACCCGATGTTCCCGATGGGCATGAACGGCGGCTCGCAGTCCGTCGTCGACAGCCGGGTGCTGGCCTGGTGCCTGGCCCGCGACGACGACGCCGTGGCCGCGCTCGACCGCTACGACCGGATGCGCCGGCCGACCGTCAACGCGATCGTGCTGGCCAACCGGGAGCTGGGACCGGAGGAGACGATCGCGCGGGCCGAGGAGAACGGCGGTCCGCTGCCCCCCGGACCGGCCGAGCGGATCGCGGCCCGCTACAAGCGCCTGACCGGGGCCACCGCGTCCCAGGTCAACACCCATCCGTCCTGGACGGTCCCCGCCGCCACGCTCGGAGTCACCGGTGGGGCATGATCATGCCCATCGGTCCGACAATCCGGGGGGAGTCCGACGATGGAACGCGCCGAGATGGAGATGTTCCTGACGCTCTGCGAGGAGCTGCACTTCGGCCGCACCGCCGAGCGGCTGCACGTCACCACGGGGCTGGTCAGCAGGACGGTGAAGCGGATCGAACGGCGGATCGGCGCGCCGTTGTTCGAACGCAGCTCCCGCCGGGTGGCGCTGACCTCGGTCGGGGAGGGTCTGCGGGAGGATCTGCAGCCCTTGTGGGAAGGCATCGGGCGGGCACTGCGACGCGCCGAGCTGGCCGGCAGCGGTGTCACCGGCACGCTCACCGTGGGGTTCATGGGCGCGCAGAACGGGCGGGTGGTGCACGCCGCCCGCGCGGTCTTCGAGCACCGCAATCCGCACGGCGTGGTGCGGGTGGTCGAGACGCAGCTGCACCAGCACGCGGAGCAGCTGCGGGACGGGAGCGCCGACCTGCTGCTGACCACGCTGCCGGTGGACGAGCCGGACCTGACGGTCGGCGCGGTGGTCACCCGAGGCCCCCGCTTCGTGGTCCTGCCCGCCGGGCACCGGCTCGCCGACCGGGGCACGGTGACGTTGGAGGACCTCGGCGGCGAGACCTTCGTCGACCTGCCGGGTTGCGTCCCGCGCTACTTCGTCGACTTCCACATGCCCCGGCAGACCCCCGGCGGGCGGGCCATCGCCCGCCACGGCGAGCCCTGCGGCACCTACGCCGAGGCGGTGGCCCTGGTCGCGGCCGGGCGGGCGATGGTGCCGGGCGACGGGCAGTTGCCCCTGCTCTACCGGCGCCCGGACCTCCGGTTCGTCCGGGTCGGCGACGCTCCGCCGGTCGAGCAGGGGCTGGTGTGGCGCGGCCGGGACGACGCCGACCCGCGGGTGCGGGCGTTCGCCGCCGCCGTCCACGAGGTCGCCCCGGCCCTCGCCCCGCCCGGCGTGGCCAGCCTCGCGCAGGTCGGCGTCGCCCCGTCAGGCGTCGCCCCCGCGGCGGCCACTCGCGGGCGCCGATGACGTCGACGGGGCACCCAGCGCGCCGAGGAACGCCACCGGGTCGACCCGGGACACGGCGGACCCGCCCATCCGTTCCCTCTCCCCCGTGTCCGACCTGCGGTTCGGTCAGGTGCCACCCCTGGCGCCGGACCGGTCGGAACGATCACCTTACTCAGGCGGGGCGGGGCGGGTCGTCCCGGTTCGCGGTGTGGGCGAGGACGGCGGGGACGACGGTGTCCCAGGTGTGCTCGGGGAAGACCTCGTGGCCGGTGCCCGGCAGGGCGAGGAAGCGGGCGCCGGGAATCTCGGCGGCCAGGGCGCGCCCGTGCTCCGGCGGGAACAGCGGGTCCTCCTCACCGTGCAGCACCAGGGTCGGCGCGGTGATCGTGCCGAGCCGCGCGCGCCACGGGGGGCCGGCGTCGAGCAGGTAGGGGTTGGTGGACTGGGCCGCGATGTCGTGCGCGTGGTCGACGATCCGGGCGGCCAGCCGCCGCACCCCGTCCTCGTCGAACGGGCGCGAGGCGGCGGCGAACGGGCGCTCGCCCTCGACGATCGACTCGACGACGGCCTCCCGGCCGGACGGGTCGGCCGCACCACCGGCCCCGGCAGCGGCGTCCTGCTCGGCCTTCGCGACCTTCGCGTCCTGCTCGACCTGCGCGAAGAAGGCGGCGAGCCGCTCCGACACGGGCGGCAGGTCCGGCTGCTCCTCCCCGGGGATGCCGGGCGTGGCGGAGGCGAGGGTGAGGGTGGCCACCCGGTCGGGGTGGCCGAGTGCCAGGAGCTGGCCGACCGCCGCGCCCTGGGACATGCCGAGCACATGGGCCCGCCCCAGCCCGAGCGCGTCGATCACGGCCGCCGCGTCCTCGGCCAGGTCGGGCAGCGCGTACGGCGGCGCGCCGACCGGGAAGGTCGTCGAGGCGCCCGCGTCCCGGGCGTCGTAGCGGACGACGCACCGGCCGCCCTCGACCAGTCGGCGGACGAAGCCGTCGGGCCAGTTGAGCCGGCAGTGTCCCGCGCCGTGGACCAGCAGGATCGCGGGATCGGCGGGATCGCCGTGCAGTTCGGCCGCCAGCTCCGCGCCCTCGACCTCGACCTCGACCGTGCGCCGGTTGTCCACCATCAGGCTCCGCTCCCGCCGGGATGTCGTCACGTGTGACCACGACTGTACGGAGGCCCTACGACAGACCCGGCCCGGCGCACGGCCGGTCCACCGGGTCCACCAGGTCCACCGGGTCCGCCGGGTCCGCCCGTCTGCGGTTCCGGGCCGGCGTGGTCATCATGGAAGTGCGGCCGACGGGCAGGAGGACACCCGATGGAGCTCTTCCCACCGATACCGCTCGACGAGTGGCGGGACACGAAGGAGACGCTGCACCGCTTCACCCAGATCGTCGGCAAGATCCGGCTCGGGGCGAGCGTGCGGCGCAACCACTGGTGGAACGTGCCCTTCCACCTCACCGGGCGCGGGCTCACCACCCGGCCGATGGGACTGGTCGACGGCAATCCGGTCTTCACCGTCGACCTCGACCTCGTCGACCACCGGCTGGTCGTCACCGTGGCGGACGGCAGGACGGCGTCCTTCCCGTTGCCCGGCCACTCCGTCGCCTCGTTCCACCGGCAGACCCTGGAGACGCTGGCCGCGCTGGGCATCCGGGTCGAGCTGCCGTTCCCCCGGCCCTACCGGCTGCCCGACACCGACCGGCCGTTCGCCGAGGACGTCGAGCACGCGACGTACGATCCGGTCCTGGCCAACCGCGCCTGGCAGGTGCTCGGCCAGGTCGCGCTGGTGCTGGAGGAGTTCTCGGCGCGCTTCTCGGGCAAGGCAAGCCCCGTCCACTTCTTCTGGCACTCCTTCGACCTGGCGCACACACGGTTCTCCGGACGCGCCCTCGACCGGCCGACGCCGGCGGACCCGGTGACCCGCGAGGCGTACTCCCGGGAGCTGATCAGCTTCGGCTTCTGGTTCGGCGACGCCGACCTGGGCGAGCCGGCCTTCTACTCCTACACGGCCCCCGAGCCGGAGCGACTGGCCGGGGACCCGCTGACGCCCGCCGCCGCCCGGTGGGTCGAGGCCGGCGGCAGCCACTTGGCCGTCCTGGGCTACGCGGAGGCCCGCGCGGAGGTCGACCCGAGGGCGGCCGTGCTCGCCTTCTACGAGGCCGCGTACCGGGCCGGTGCCGTCCGGGCCGGCTGGGACGTCGACCGGCTGGCCTGCCCGGGCGGCATCACGGACCCCGGACGGACGGCTCCGCCGCCCTGAGCCGGGCGGGCCAGTGCACGGGCGGATCAGTGTGCGGGCGGATCGGTGGAAGGGCCGATCAGTGCAGGTGCAACTGCCAGTCGGCCGGGACCTTGCCCAGCGGGCCGGGGGTCGGCTGGGTGAGCGGGTGCGCCGCCGGGGCCGCCAGTTCCGGCCCCTCGTAGTACTGCTCGGTCTCGATGTTCCAGAACCACTCCTCCCCCGGCTCGAAGCTGGCCAGGAACGGGTGGCCCGCCGCCCGGGCGTGCCGGGTGCCGTGCTGCGAGGGCGAGGAGTCGCAGCAGCCGATGTGCCCGCACGCGGCGCACCGCCGCAGGTGCAGCCACCAGCCCGGCCCGTCGCCCGCCAGGCACTCCACGCAGCCGTCCCCGCTCGGCGGCACGGACGGGTCGATCCCCTGGTCCTGCTGGTCGTCGTCCATCGGACATACCTCCCGATCGGGGCCGGAGCCGTCGGACGTCCTCGTCCGACTACCAACCATCCGACTCCGACGGAGGTTCCGCGACCGGCGGCGCCCGGGCTTGAAGCACCCGCACGGCTGTGCGTGACTGGAGGGGAGCAGCACTCCCCCGGCCGACATCGAGGTGACCCGGATGGGATTCATCGGCACGGTGGGCCTGGTCCTCCATCCCGAGCGCACCAGCGCACCCACCGTGGAGACCGTGGTCCGCTGGAGCCGGTCCCGGGGCACCAAGGTGCTCGGGCTGGCGGCGGAGGTGTCCCGGATCGGCTGCGAGGCCATCCCGGTGGGGGCCGAGGAGATGACCACCAGCGCCGATCTGCTGATCAGCCTGGGCGGGGACGGCACCATGCTGCGCACCATGCGGCTCGCGGCCAAGGGCCACGCGCCGGTCCTCGGCGTCAACGTCGGGCGGCTGGGCTTCCTCGCCGAGGTCGACATCCCGGAGCTCCCCGCCGCGCTGGACGCCATCGACGCCCACCGCTTCACCGTCGAGGTGCGCTCCGGGGTGCACGCGCGCTTCGGGACCGTCGAGGAGACGGCGCTCAACGACATCGTGCTGCTGCGCAGCCCGGGGCACCGGTCCGCGGCCGTCGCCGTGCGGGTCCAGGGCCAGCCCTTCGTGGCCTACACCGCCGACGCGATCGTCACCGCCACGCCGACCGGCTCCACCGCGTACAGCTTCTCCGCGGGCGGTCCGATCGTCTCCCCCAACGCGGAGGGGCTGCTGATCACCCCGGTGGCACCGCACGCCACGTTCAACCGCTCGGTCTTCCTCTCCAGCGGTGAGCGGCTCGACCTGGAGGTCCTGCCGCACAGCGGGGACCTCGCGGTCGAGGCGGACGGCCGCCTGGTCGGCCATGTCGCGCCGGGCGACGTGGTCGAGGTGACCATGCTGCCCGCCGCCGCCCGTGTGGTCCGGCTCGGCCGCACCACCTTCTACCAGCGGGCGCAGCGCAAGCTCCGCCTCACCGGCTCGGCGGAACCCGGCTGACCCCGGCATTCGGCGGTGGCCTCCGGTCCGCGGGGCAGGTGATCGTGCTCCCGGGTTCGGACGGGGTGGCTGCAGGCGCCCTGGGGGTGGGTCGGGGTCGCTTCAGGCGTCCTGGGGGTGGGTCGGGGCGGCTGGACGGGGGAGAGCGAGGGTGGCGAGGGCGCCGCCGTCCGGGGCGTTCGTGAAGGTCAGCGCGGCGCCGAGCACCGCGGCCTGGCCGACGGCGATGGTGAGGCCCAGTCCGTGGCCCCGGCCGCGTTCGGCGGCGCCGGTGCGGAAGCGCTGCGGCCCGTCGGCGAGGAGGTCGTCCGGGAAGCCGGGGCCGTGGTCGCGCACCGTGATCCGGGCGCCGGTGACGGTGACTTCGACGGGCGGCGCGCCGTGCCGGTGGGCGTTGGCCACGAGGTTGGTGACGATGCGCTCCACCCGGCGCGGGTCGGTCGGAACGACGGCGGGGGCCTCCGTCCGCAGCCGGGTGTCACCGCCGGCCTGTTCGGCCGCGTGGGCGACGAGTTCGCCGAGCGGAACCTCGTCGACCCGGGCCCGCTCGGCACCGGCGTCCAGGCGCGAGACCTCCAGCAGGTCCTCGACCAGGACCCGCAGGGCGAGCACCTGGGTGCGGACCAGGTCCGCCGCCTCGTCGTCCTCCGGGAGCAGACCCGCCGCCGTGACCAGGCCCATCAGGGGAGTGCGCAGCTCGTGGGCGACGTCGGCGGTGAAGCGTTTCTCCGCGGCCAGCCGCGCCTGCAGCGCGGCCGCCATCGCGTCCACGGCCACCGAGATCTCGGTGATCTCGTCGCGGGCCCGGCCCCGGCTGCCGATCCGGGCGTCGAGGTCCCCGTCCGCGATCCGCCGGGCGGTACGGGAACCGTGGCGCAGCCGCCGGTTCATCCGCTCCGCCACGAGAGCGGCCACGGGCACGACGACCAGGAGCGCGGCGAGTGCCGCCTTGACCATGCTGCGGTCCAGCAGTTGGAGACTGCGCACCTGCGCGCTCATGTCGGTCCGCACGACGATCACCCGGTCGTCGCCGACCGGCGCCGCCGCCCAGAGCCAGTACCAGTTCGGCGCCTTGACGTCGTACCAGAGCGCGTACGCTCCGGGCGTCCGCAGGTCGGCGACGGACTGTGCCAACGGTGCCGGCAGCTCGGCCACGGTCCGCAGGTCCGCGAAGGCCGGACGGTTGCCCGTGAGGGAGAACTCCTTCTGCGCCGCGGCCACCTGCGCGGCCGCGAGGTCGCGCCCGGCCCGCTCACCGCTCCGGTCCGCCGCCCGGTGGACGAGCACCCCGATCACGGCGGCGACCGCGCAGCAGGCCAGTGCGACCAGGGCCGCGACCTTCCAGCGCAGGGAACGCGGGTCGAACAGCCGCGTGGCCATCCGCTCAGCCCCGCACGAGCTTGTAGCCGAAACCCCGGACGGTCTCGATCCGGCCCGCGCCGATCTTCTTGCGCAGCCGCACCACGCACAGGTCGACGACCCGGGTGTCGCCCTCCCAGCCGTAGTCCCAGACGTCGCGCAGCAGCCGGCGGCGGTCCAGGACCGCCCCGGGGTTCTCGGCGAAGGCCAGCAGCAGGCGCAGTTCGGTGGGCGTCAACGGGACCGGCCGTCCGTCCAGGTGCACCTCCAGGCCGCGCAGGTCGAGGGTCAGACTGCCGAAGACCAGGAGGTCGGGCGAGGAGGGGGCCGTCGGGGGTTCCTGGGGCGATGCCGGTCCGTCCGGCAGGTCCGGCACGTCCGGGGCCCGTTCGTCCTGTGCGGGTTCCGGGACGGGAGCCCGGTGGAAGGTGGCACGGCGCAGCAGGGAGCGGATGCGGGCGACGAGGACGGGGATGTCCACCGGCTTGACCACGTAGTCGTCGGCGCCGGCCTCCAGGCCTGCCACGACGTCGAGGGCGTCGCCCCGGGCGGACATCATCAGGATCGGCGTCAGGCTCTCCTCGCGGACCCGTCGGCACAGGCTGATGCCGTCGAGGCCCGGGAGCATCACGTCCAGGATCAGCACGTCGTGCGCCCCGGCCCGGAACGCCTCCAGGCCGTCGAGCCCGTCCCCGGTGACGTCGACCTCGTAGCCGTAGCGTTCCAGGGCCAGTTGCACCGAGCGGCGGATGACCGCGTCGTCCTCGACGAGCAGCACGCCGACCGGGTCGGGCACACGAATGGCGGGCAAGGGTTCTCCGATGTGTTCGCCCGGGGAGCTGTACTCGTCCGGGCCCGCGGGTGATCGATCGTAACCGTACGGGCGGCGGGGCGGCGCCGGGAGGCGGGGCGGCGCCGGGAGGCGGGGCGGCGCCGGGAGGCGGGAGGCGGGCGGCCGAAGGCCCGGGGTGGTACGGGACCCTCGGACGGCCGCGCGGACCGGTCAGAGCCGCAGGGACGCCGCGACCGGTAGGTGGTCGCTGCCGGTGGCGGGCAGGGTCCACGCAGCGCGCGGGGTGATGCCGGACACCAGGATCTGGTCTATCCGGACCAGCGGGAACGAGGCGGGCCAGGTGAAGCCGAAGCCGTCGCCGGCCTCCCGCTGCGCCGACCGCAGCGACCCCGTGAGCCCGCGCAGCGCGGAGTCGTCGACCGAACCGTTGAAGTCCCCCACGACCACGATCCTTGCCAGCCGCTCCGCCCGGACGGCCTCGGCCAGCCTGGCCGCCGCCTCGTTGCGGCGGTCCGTGGCGAAGCCGGTGGCCGGTTGCACCCGGACGGAGGCGAGGTGCGCCGCGTAAAGCGCCACCGGCCCCTTCGGCGTCCGGACAGTGGCGCGCAACGCCCTGGTCCAGGGCATGATCTCCACCGGCTCCACCTCCTCCAGAGGGTATTTGCTCCACACCCCGACACCTCCCAGCACCCGGGAGTAGGGGTAGGCGGCCGCCAGTTCGTGGCGGAAGGCCTCCTGCGCCCGGCTCGCCAGCTCCTCCACCGCCAGGACGTCGGCTCCCGAGGCCGCCAGCGCGCGGGCCGTGCGGCCCGGATCGGTGTTCTGCTCGTTCACGTTGTGGCTCACCACCGTGAAGTCCCCGCCGCCGGACCGCTTGTCGACGAGGGCGGGCCCGAACAGGACGGTCCACACCAGGGCGGGGAGCAGCACGGCGACCGCCGCCAGGACCGATCGGCGCACTGCGGCGCAGAGCAGCAGCAGGACGACGCCCAGCCCCGACCACGGCAGTACCGTCTGGCAGAGGCTGCCGAGGTTGCCGACGACGTTCGGCAGGCGGGAGCTCAGGGCCATGGGAGCGGCACAGAGCACTGCGGCCACGGCGACCAGCCACCCACGCGGCCCGTACCGCCCTCGCCGCCCCGTGCCGCGGCGGGCCGGACGGCGCGAGGCAGGGGCCGGGGAAGGGCCCGGGGAAGGGGCCGGGGAAGGTCGGTGCGGGACAGGGACCGGCGGCGGCGGGGCCGTGCCCGGGTCCGCGTTCACGCCCACTCCCGGCGACCGACGTCGAGGGTAGGAAGGACCTGCGGCAACCTGTCCCGCAACGCGTCGACGAGCCGCCCGCTGTTGTCCAACGCCGCCCGCATGCCCTCGGTGGGCGTCGTGCCGGCGCGCTGGCCCAGTACTACGCCGAGGACGAGCCGCTGTCCCTCCCCGGCCCCGCCCTCCGGCACCTCCAGGGCCCACATCAGGTTGCCACCCGCCGGCGTACTCGAACCGGTCTTCAGCCCCACCACCCCGGGGTGGTCGAGCAGCGCGTTGGTATTGCGCAACGGCGCCGCGCGGCCCGGCAGCGTGGTGCTGCGCAGGGCCACGGTGGCACGCAGCGCCGGGTCCTTCATCGCCTCGCGGGCCAGCACCAGCTGGTCGGCGGCCGTGGACACGGTCGTGGGTTCGATCCCGCTGGCCCCGGTGTAGGTCGTCGCGAGCATCCTCAGCCGGGCCGCCTCCGCGTTCATCCGCTTCACGAACGCCTCCTCGCTGCCCGCGTCCCAACGGGCCAGCAGCCGTGCCACGTTGTTCGCGGACGGGAGCAGCATCACCTCCAGCAGCTTGCGCTGGGTGAGCCGCTGGCCCGCGACCACGGGAGCCGTCGACTCGCTCGTCGACGCCGACTCGGCCGCCGCCTGCGCGTCCACCGTGATCGTCGGGCCGTCCTCGCCGTCCCGGAGCGGGTGGTCCCGCAGAAGGACGTACGCCGTCATCACCTTGGTGACACTCGCGATCGGCACCGGCAGCTGCGGCCCGTTCACCCCCAGGACGCCGACCTTCGTCACGGCGACAGCCGACTGTCCCTCCTCCGGCCACGGCAGACCGAGATCGACGACGGGCGCGGGAGCCGGCAACGTCGGCGGCCCCTCGACCCGGACACCTCC
This sequence comes from Streptomyces sp. XY431, assembly GCF_001279805.1. NCBI lineage: Bacteria > Bacillati > Actinomycetota > Actinomycetes > Kitasatosporales > Streptomycetaceae > Streptomyces > Streptomyces sp. XY431. Next base: position 55,960 of record NZ_LGDO01000025.1, on the reverse strand, counting down.
TTTCCCGGCGCCGCCGACCGCGGGCCCCTCGGGCAGGTTCGCCGCCACGCCACCGCCGGCGCCGGCGACCAGCACCGCGGCCAGCAGCCACAACACCCTGCGGCGGGGGGCCGGGCGTCGGCCCGGCACGGCGCGGGGGTCGTGGTCTTCGTCTTTCGTCACGGCGGACACGGCAACTGCCTCCCGAAGCAGAGGAACACGGAGCCCCGGTGGCGCGAACGGCCGTTCGGGGTGTGTCCACAGACTCCGGGACGGCTGCTTCGAGCCGGTCGTCACCCGACTTCCGCAAGCACGCGATCGTGTATCAACCACGTACCACCGGTGACACGGAACGCGGGTGCGGGGCTGCGGAGCTGGGCCGAGGAGCACCTGGCCGAGACCGACCGCGCCGACGAAGCCGCCGACCAGGAGCTCGACGAGGGGCAGTCCGGCCGGTTCCGCGCTCGGAACCGGCCGGCCCGGGTACTCGACCACGCACGAGGACCGCCGGGCGGTCGTGGAGTCAGCCGGGTGTCGGCGCGGAGTGTCGGGCCGCGGTGGCCAGGCGGGCGGCGGCTTCGGCGAGGTCGGCGGGTTCGGCCGCGGCGGCGAAGCCGAGACGCAGGTGGGCGGCGGGCGGCTCGGCCGGGAAGTGGCGGTGGCCCGGGTCGACGGTCACCCGGTGTGCCGGGGCCGTGTCCGCGACGGCCGCCTCCGTGAGGCCGGGGGGAAGCCGGAGCCACAGGTGCAGGCCGCCTTCCGGCACACGCGGAAGGGTCCAGTCGGGTACCTCGCGGGCGAGGGCATCGGCGAGGACGGCGCAGCGGTGGTGCAGTGCTGTGGCCAGGCTGCGCAGGTGGCGGTCCCAGGCGGGGGTGCTGAGCAGTTCGACCGCGGCCTCCTGGAGGGGGCGGGCGATGAAGAAGTCGTCGACCCGTCGCATGCCGAGCAGGCGTCGCATGACCGGGCCCCGCGCGACCACGGCGCCGATCCGCAGGCTGGGCGAGGCCGGTTTGGTCAGCGAGGTCAGGTGGATGACGGTGCCGTCGCGGTCGTCGGCGACCAGCGGGCGCGGTACCGGACGGCCGTGGCCCAGCTGGCGGGCGAAGTCGTCCTCGATCAGGAAGGCTCCGGCGGCGCGTGCCACGTCGACGATCTGGCGGCGTCGCTCGGGGGAGAGGACGGTGCCGGTGGGGTTGTGGAAGGTGGGCTGGCAGTAGAGCAGGCGGGCGCCGGTCATGGCGAAGGCGTCGGCGAGCAGGTCGGGGCGCAGTCCCTGGTCGTCCATCGGCACGGGCACCGGCCGCAGTCCGGCGGCGCGGGCGGCGGCGAGCGCACCGGGGTACGTCGGTGACTCGACCAGGACCGGGGCCCCGGGGGTCGCGACGGCGCGGAACAGCATGGACAGCGCCCCCTGCCCGCCCCCGGTCACCAGAACGTCCTCGGGGCCGACGTCGCCGCCCGCCTGACGGGCGAAGACCGTGCGCAGTGTCGACAGACCGGCCGCCGGGGCGCGGTGCCAGGCGTCGGGGCGGCGGGCGGCCCGGGCGAGGGCGCCGCCGAGCAGCCGGGTGGGCTGGAGGCCCTCGTGCAGGTAGCCGCCGGACAGCGCGATGGTGCCGACCGCCGGCGGGCCGGACCGCTCGTCGGAGGGTTCCGGGAGGGGCTGTCGGCCGGCCAGGGCGACCGCCTGCCAGGAGGTGTCCGGCTCGCCGCCCGCGCTCTGCGGGCGGCGGGCGGCGACGTAGGTCCCACTGCCCGGTCGGGTGACGACCGCCCCCTCGGCGGCGAGGAGCGCGATGGCTCGGGAGACGGTGACCGGCCCGACTCCGTGACGTGCGATCAGATCGCGGCTGCTGGGCAGGCGGTCGCCCGGGGCGAGCCGGGTGATCTCGCTCCGGAGGATCGCCACCAGGGCTTCGGTACTGCTACCGTCGTACATGAGGAATGAGAATAGCGCTTTCACCTGCGGTGCGGAACCGCTCCTGGACCTCGCCGCCCTCCGGGCCGACACCCCTGGCTGCGAGGCCGTGATCCACTTCAACAACGCCGGCGCCGGGCTGATGCCGCGTCCGGTACTCGGGGCGATGCTCGACCACCTCCAACTGGAAGCCGTCATCGGCGGGTACGAGGCATCCGCCGCCCGGGCCGCCGAGGTCGACGACTTCCACACCTCGCTCGCCGAACTCCTGGGCACCCGCCCGGGCAACATCGCGTTCGCCGCGAGCGCGACCCACGCCTACACCAAGGCCCTCTCCGCGATCGACTTCCGCCCCGGGGACGTCATCCTCACCACCCGCAACGACTTCGTCTCCAACCAGATCGCCTTCCTCTCCCTGCGCAAGCGCCACGGTGTCCGCATCGTGCACGCCCCCGACCGTCCGGACGGCAGCGGAGTCGACGTCGACGCCATGGCCGCGCTGATGCGCGCCCACCACCCGCGCCTGGTCGCCGTCACGCACGTGCCCACCAACTCCGGCCTGGTGCAACCGGTCGCCGAGGTCGGCCGGCACTGCCGCGAACTCGACCTGCTGTACCTGGTCGACGCCTGCCAGTCGGTCGGCCAGTACCCCGTCGACGTCGAGGAGATCGGCTGCGACCTGCTCACCGCCACCTGCCGCAAGTTCCTGCGCGGGCCCCGCGGTTCGGGCTTCCTCTACGTCTCCGACCGGGTCCTCGCCGCCGGGTACGAGCCGCTGCACATCGACATGCACGGCGCGCGCTGGGTCGCCCCCGGCCACTACCGTCCGGTCGCCACCGCAGCCCGGTTCGAGGAGTGGGAGTTCCCGTACGCCACCGTGCTCGGCTGCGCCGCCGCCGTCCGCTACGCGCTGCGGGTCGGCCTCGAACCGATCGCCCGGCGCACCCCGGCCCTGGCCGGACGCCTGCGCGAGCAGCTCGCCGCGGTGCCCGGCGTCCGGACGCTGGACCGCGGGCCGGCCCCCGCCGCGCTGGTCACGTTCGCGATCGAGGGGTGGGAGGCCGAGCCCTTCAAGGCGGCACTGGACGCCCGCGGCATCAACTCCGCACTCAGCTACCGGGAGTTCGCACAGTTCGACTTCGCCGACAAGGACGTGCGGTGGTGCCTGCGACTGTCGCCGCACTACTACAACACCGAGGACGAGGTCGACGCGGTGGCCGGCGCGGTCGCCGAACTCGCGAGGAGTGCCCGATGACCCGGACCTCGACCGTGCCGGACACCACGGACGCACCGCGCCAAAGCCTCTGGCACAACCGTGATTTCTCGCGGTTCTGGGCTGGGGAGACGCTCTCCCTGCTCGGCACCCAGGTGACCAACCTCGCGCTCCCCCTGACCGCCATCGGCGCGTTCGGCGCGACCGACGAACAGGTCGGGCTGCTGCGCTTCCTGCAACTGGCCCCCTACCTCGGGCTCGCCCTGGTGATCGGCGTCTGGGCGGACCGGCACCGGCGACGGCCGGTCATGCTCGGCGCCAACCTGGTCAGGCTGGTCCTGCTCGGCCTGATACCGGTGCTGTACTGGTGCCACACGCTCAACCTGCCCGTGCTGATGGCGATCGCCTGCACGGTCGGCATCGCATCGGTGGCGTTCGACGTCAGCTGGATGTCGTACGTGCCGGTACTGGTGAAGAGTCCCGAGTACTACGTCGAGGCCAGCGCCCGGCTGAGCACCAGTTCCTCCGCCGCCGACATCGCCGGTCCCGGGCTGGGGGGTGTCCTGGTGTCGGCGGTCGGCGCGCCGGTGGCCCTGCTTGCCAACGCCTGCTCCTACGCGGTGTCCGTCGTCTCGCTGCTCCTGATCCGTACCACCGAGCCGCGCCCGGAACCGGTCGTCGAGCGGCACCTGTGGCGCGAACTGAAGGACGGCATGGGCTGGGTGCTGCGCGACGGCGTGCTGCGGTCCCTCGCGCTGATCGGATTCTGCTGCAACTTCTCGATGGTCACGGTGTGGACGATGTTCCTGCTCTACGGCAACCACGACCTCCACCTCGGTTCGGAGACGATCGGCGCGGTCTTCGCGACCGCCTCGGTCGGCGGCCTGATCGGCGCGCTGATCTCACGGAAGGTCATCGACCGGTACCCGCTCGGCAGGGTCTACCTGGTCGCCCAGACCGCCCTGCTGCTCGGGCCCTCGCTCATCCCCGCCGCCGCCGGGCCGCGACCGGTGATGATCGGGATGTTCGTCCTGTCCTTCTTCGCCACCTACCTGGGCCTCGGCGTGGCCGGTGTCGTCATCGTCGGCCTGCGCCAGGCCATGACGCCGCAATCGATGATGGGCAGGATGACCGCCGCGTTCCGGACCCTGCTGTTCGGCGGCGGCTCCCTGGGCGGCCTCTCCGCCGGCCTGCTCACCGGCCAACTCGGCGCCCGAGGCGCCCTGACCGTCGCCGCCGCCGGCTCTGCCGTCGTCGTCGTCGGCCTGGTGCTCTCACCGGTCGGCCGCCTCAAGACCCTGCCGTCCGCCCCGGAACAGGCCGCGGCAGCCCGCTGAGCGAACGACGAAGGCCCGGGCCTCGTGCTGCGCTCGGGTTCTCACGGTCCTCGCAACACCCGCGATCTGCGGGTGTTGCGAGGACCGTGGGCGTTGGACGTGATGATCCTGCTGGGTTGCGGGAGCGTTTCCTTGAACGGCTGGGTGTCGTAGGCGGCGTGACCGTGGCGGCGCGTGAGCCGGGGATGAACCGGAGCACCGCTTGCACCCGGGTCCGCTCCGTGCTCAGTCCGCGTTGCCGCGGCGCTCGGCCAGCAGCGCGTTCAACCGTTCCACCTCACGGTCCACCAGGACGTGCTTGTCGTCGATGTAGGGAAGGTGGACCTTGCGGCCGTCGGCACGGAACGCGTAGGTGAGGAACGCCGGTGCGCCCTTGGCGTGCGCGTTCGGGTTGGGGGCCTTGCCGAACTGCGTGATCTCGGCCCAGGGCAACCGGCGGCGGCGCACGATCCCGCGGACGGTGATCCCCTCGGCGGTGACCAGCGTGCCGGCCCGGGCGGCGCCGACGATCACCAGCAGGCAGAAGCCGATCACCAGCAGCGAGCCGATCGCCTTGGTGGACGGCGCGAACTCCTTGTCCTTCCAGATCGGCAGCATCGCCCCGAAGGACAGCAGCAGGATGGTGAACGCGAGCCCCCCGATCCGTGTCGACGCCACCCGGTACTCGTGCGGAACTCTCAGTCGATCGCCGCTCATCCGGCCACCCCTCGATCGTCTTCACCGATCCGCCGTCATGGCCGGCGGATCGGTCGGACTCGCAGTGTAGGGACGGGAGTTGTTCATCGACAGGCCATCGGACGGGCGAACGGCGCCGAGGTCCTGGCCGCCGCCGTCCCGACCGAACGGGCACAGCCGCACGCCCGGTTCGATCGGGCCTTCGACGCGCTGCCGGGGCAGCCCTTAGGCTGGTGCGCGTGGAACGCGTGCTCATCACCGGGATCTCGGGGGCGGGGAAGACGACGATGGCGGCCCGGCTGGCCGTACTGCTGGACCTGCCCCGCTACGAGTTGGACGGCGACCTCACGGCCCTGACGCCGGTGCGGTCCGGCGCGACCTGCTGAGACCAGGAGGGTGTCGCGGCCGACGGGATCCGGCCGCGACACCCCTGTCCGGCGGGCGGCGGGGGCTCAGCCGAGCGGCAGCTCCAGGACGGCCTCCCCCTGGGCCGGGGAGGTGATCGTGGTGGTGCTGTCCGGCACGCCCGTGAAGGCGTAGAGCTGGTCGCGGCTGTTGACGACCAGGGCGAGACGGTGGCCGTCGGGCAGGTCGTAGGCGGCCGGCTGGAGCTTCCAGTCGAGGGTCCGCTCGGTGCCGGCGGTCAGACCCGTGGCGGTGAAGGGCTCGTGGGTGATGATCCGGGCGCTGCCGTCCGGGGCCACGTCGAAGAGGTAGGCGACCAGGGTCGCGGCGTCGCCCGCCTCCACGCGGACGGCGAGCCTGATCCCGGCGGAGCCGCGGATCCGGCGGCCGCCCGCCAGCGCCTCGGTCGACCACAGCAGCAGCCGGTCCCGCTCGAAGGCCGCCGGCCGGTACTCCTTCGGGGTGCCGAACCACTCCTTCTGGCCGGTGGCCATGATCTCGTCCATCGCCGTGGCGGCGGTCTCGTGGCCCGCGGTGAAGGCCCGGCTCCAGCCCGTCGAGGGCTTGTCGGACAGGGTGCCGTCGCTGCTGCCGCCGTTGCCGCCCAGGTACCAGGCCTCGCTGCTGACCGTGGCATCGGCCCAGGAATCGAGCGGTTCGCGCCGCGCCGGGGTGGTGATCAGCCGGCCGCCGCCGATGACCGGCGCGGTCTTGTAGGTGAACATGACCTGGCTGTTGACCACGGGCCAGTCCGGCACCTCGTTGGCCGCGCCGAGCAGGTGGTGGTCCAGCCAGGCGTACGCCTCCCGGATCGGCGTCAGCAGGCCGGGGAAGGGCAGTCCGGTCGGCACGCCGCTGATGCCGGTGCCCTCCGGGGCCCCGTGGTCGCCGATCCACAGGTTGAGGTGCTTCGGGACGGTGAGCTTCTCGAAGGTGTCGATCGCCTCGCCGACCGGGAACAGGCCCTCGTGCCAGGTGTTCGAGTAGTAGGTCGGGATCCCGCGCTCGTTGGTGAGGCCGACGTAGGTCTCCGGGGAGCGCTTGGTGCCCCACTCCACCACGCGGTCGAGGTTCTGCCCGTCCCGGAAGTCCTGGAGGATCTGCCGCGTCGGCTCGTCGAACTTCTCGTGCTCCTCGCCCCCGGTGAACCCGATCAGCAGGCGCACGGCCTCCAGGTGCCGGGTGCCGTGGTCGTAGAGGCTGGTGGCGAGGTTCCCCCAGGTGCTCAGCGCGGCCACGGCGGCGACCCGCTTGCGCGGGTCGTGCGCGGCGACCAGCTGGCTGATCCCCGAGCCGTAGGACAGGCCCAGGAAGCCGACCTTGCCCGGGGCGAGGTGCTCCTCCGCGTAGTCGATCACGAGCGATCCGTCCGCCCGGTCGACCGGACCGGCGACGTCGATGAACCCCTCGGAGGTGGACACCAGGCCCGGCGTGCCGATGCCCCGCGGGGTGTAGGCCAGCACGTGGTAGCCGCGCGCCGCCAGCGAGAGGTACCCGAAGACGAAGGGCAGCCAGCCGTAGGGATTCCAGCCGGCGGGCACGATCACCACCGGCCGCGACTCGGAACCGCCCTGCTTGATCGAGAACGCCGAGAGGCTGACGCCGTCCGGCGTGGTGATACGGGGGAGAGTGACCTCGGCACGCTGCCGTACGCCCGCGGCCAGCTCCCGCAGTTCCTCGGGGAGCGCGGCGTCCGCCCCGGCTCCCTGGACGGCCGCGAGGAGCGCCCTGGCGACGGCGAGCACGGACGGGTTGATGTCGAGGCTCGCACCGCGCCAGATGCCCTGGGTGGCGATGTCGGTGAGTGTCGCGTCGGTGACCGACGGGGTCGGCTCTCCACCAGCGGTAGTCATACGAAGCGCCCTTCTCTGATCGGCAGGGTGCCCGTGGCGGGCACCGTTCGGGCGAATCATGTTCCGGGACGGCGAGCGCAAACTGACGACCGGTCAGCTCCACCCGAAGGAGTGAACCCGGGCGACCTCGCGAGCGCCGGCGGCGGCAGCCGCCCCCACGGCCCTCCTCCGGTCGCACGGGCGGCGCGGTCCGTCCGGAGGGCCCCGCCGCCCGGCCGGTGACGGTAAAGGAATCCCCCTTCATCCGGCATTCATCGGCAAAATGCACAGCTCGGGATCGGTCATGAAAAGGGGCCCCTACGCACTGTTGTCATGGCAGAGTCGGGATGCGAGTATTGCGGCTGGGTGATCCGGGCACAGAGCGTCGAACTCCGGATGCCCTTGATCGTTGTTGCCGCATCGGCGAGCACGTCCACGGGGGTGGGACTTTCACACCGGGCATGGGGGTGAGGAGTGTGCGATCAAACGGAAGTAATCGTTCCGACCGTGCGGCCCGCGGGCCGACCCGGCCGGCGGTGCCCCGCGGCCTCGCGGAGGCGCTCCGCGCCGGCCACGCCGCGACCCCCCGCCAGCCCGGCGTCCTGGCCGCCCTGCGCGGCGAGGACTGGCACTGGGCCGGGGCGAGCGGCGTCGCGGATGCCGCCACCGGGCGCGAACTGCGTCCGACGGCGGTGGTACGGGTGGCCTCGGTCACCAAGACCTTCACCGCGGCCGCGGTGCTGCGGCTGGTGGAGCGCGGTGACCTGCGACTGGAGGAACCGGTCTCGGCGCTGGCGTCCGAGGCAGTCCTCGGGGCCCTCGCCGAGGGCGGCTACGAACCGGCGCGGATGACCGTGCGCCAGCTGCTCCAGCACACGGCCGGCCTGTACGACTGGGGAGGCGATCCCGCCTACGACGCGGAGGCGTTCGCCGATCCCAGCCACCGGTGGAGCCGTCTGGAGCAGGTGCGCTGGGCGGTCGAGCACGGGCGCCGACTCGCCTCCCCCGGTGCGGAGTTCCACTACTCCGACACCGGCTACGTGATCCTCGGCGAGGTGCTCGAACGTGTCACCGGGCGGCCACTGGCCGCCGCCTACCGCGAGCTGCTGCCGCTCCGGGAGCTGGGTCTCGACTCCGTCCACCTGGAGTCGCTGGAGCCCACCCCCGAGGCCGGCACGGACCGCGCCCACCAGTACGTGTCCGGCACCGACCTGCTGACCGTCGATCCGTCCTGCGACCTCTGGGGCGGCGGCGGACTGGTCTCCACCATGTCCGATCTGACCGCGTTCATCCGGGCGTTGTTCCGGGGCGGGGTCTTCGAGCGGCCCACCACGCTCGCGACCATGCTGGCGCCCGTCGCGGCGCGTGGCGCGGAGGGGCGCGGCATGGGGATCTACCGGATCCCGCTGGGGTCCGGGCGGTGGTGGGGCCACTGCGGCAGCTGGGGCGTGGTCATGGCGTACGAGCCCGACCGCGATCTCGCGCTCGCCACCACGGTGACGAGACAGCCCGAGGACCCGGACGAACGACTCCGCCCCGGGCGGGCACTCGTCCGGACGGCACGCTGAAATACCGGACAGTAAAAGCGCACCGAAATGTGCATCGAGAAGAACATGTCATTGATAACAGCCGGTCATTGATACGGGCGCTGGCATTGAATCCATGAAACCGCACAGGACAGGCGGAGCCATGCGTAATCGTCCCCGCACAATCAGGACCACCGAGTCCTTGTTGGAGAACGGCCTCATCGACGAGGAGAGCCTGCCGGAGATTCGCGATGTCGCGAAGCGGTACGCCGTGAGCATCACCGGGGTGATGCAGGAGCAGATCGCGCACGTCGACGATCCGGTCGCCAGACAGTTCGTCCCCACCGGGGCCGAGCTCCTCATCACCGCGGAGGAGCGCGCCGACCCGATCGGCGACGACCCCTTCACCCCGGTCAAGGGGATCACCCACCGCTACCCGGACCGGCTGCTGCTCAAGCCGATGCACCTGTGCCCGGTGTACTGCCGCTTCTGCTTCCGCCGCGAGGTGGTCGGCCCGGGCGAGGGGATGCTCGGCCAGGCGGAGCTGGAGGCGGCCCTCGACTACATCCGGGCCCACGAGGAGGTGTGGGAGGTCATCTTCACCGGCGGCGATCCGCTGATCATCGCACCCACCAAGCTCCGCCCGATCATGGCGGCGCTGGACGCGATCGAGCATGTGAAGGTGATCCGCTTCCACACCCGGGTACCGGTGGTCGACCCCGAGCGCGTCACCGACGAGCTGGTGGACGCGCTCGCCACCGAGACCCCCGTCTGGGTGGTGGTCCACACCAATCACAGCCAGGAGATCGGCGAGGCGGCGCGCGGCGCGCTGCGGCGGCTGAACCGGGGCGGCGTCCCGCTGCTCAGCCAGACCGTGCTGCTGCGCGGGGTGAACGACACCCCGGAGGCGCTGGAGGGGCTGTTCCGGACCCTGGTGGCCAACCGGGTGAAGCCCTACTACCTGCACCACGGCGACCTCGCCCAGGGCACCGGGCACTTCCGCACCACCGTCGCCGAGGGCCAGGAGCTGGTCCGGCGGCTGCGCGGGAGGGTCTCCGGCACCTGCCAGCCCACCTATGTGCTCGACATCCCCGGCGGCCACGGGAAGGTGCCGATCGGCCCCTCGTACCTGGAGCCCGGCGAGGAGACCGGAAGCGGTGGGAGCGAAACCCATGTCGTCACCGACCCGTGGGGCGAGCGCCACCACTACCCGCCGCGCGTCGCGGCGCCGACAGCACCGACCACGGCCAACGCCACGCCCACGGCCACCGCCACCGCCACGGAGGAGGACCCGACCCATGACTGAGGACCTCGCGTCCCGGTCCGCGCCCGCCCGCAGCCCCGGCGCCGTCGCCTTCGCCGACCCCGGGGGCGTCACCTCCGCGCTCACCTGGTCCGCCCCCGAGCTGACCGCCGGCCTGGCCTGGTCGGCGCTGACCCGCACCTTCGCCGCCGAGGCGGCCGGCCTGCTCGGCGACCAGGTGAAGCTGCACGTCAACGGGGAGCCGGTGGTGGACCGGGACCTCTGGCCGACCACCGACGCGGACGCCGCCGGACCGGCCGCCTGGCTGGACCGCCAGCACACCTTCGGTCCGGACGACGACCGCTTCGTCTACGCCCGCGCCGTGCAGGAGCACGACCGGACGCTGTTCCGCACCGTCGTCGAGCTGCTGGCGCCCCACCTCTGGCGCCTCGGGCTGCCGCCCGGCCATGTCGAGGTCGAGGTGTTCCACGGCGCCTACCGGAACACCCCGGGCGGCATCCACCGGGAGGGCTGCACCAACCTCCACCTCGTCCTGGCGGGCCGCAAGAGCATGCACTTCTGGCGGGGCACGGACTGGGTGCCGGCCGGGACGGCGCTCCGCGAGGACGTCGAGCCCGAGTCCGAACTCCCGGAGGAGTACCTGCCGGACCTCGACCGCCGCTCGGTGGTGGAACACGGCCACGCCCTCACCGCCACCACCGGCGGCGGCTTCTTCTGGCGCAGCGGCATCTGGCACGTGGGCGAGACCCACGAGCCGTCCGTCGCGCTGAACATCGCCTCGTACACCCGGACCCTGGACGTCGAGGCCAAGCTCCTGCCGCTGTGGGGCGACCGGCTGCACGGCGAGGTCCCGGCCGACTGGCTGGCCGACTACCGGGAGCACGTCCGGTCCACCGCGGACGACGCCGCCCTGCTCGCGCGGCTGACCGCGCTCGGCATGCGGCCGGCCCCGCCCGACGGGCCCGGCACCGCGCCCCGCTCCGTCCGCCGCGAGTCGACCGCGCCGGTGCTGTGGGCGCCCGCCGGGCCGGGGCGGCTGACCGTGGCGGCACTGGGCCGGGCCGCGGAGTTCGCCGACGGCCCGGTCCCGCGCGGCTGGCTGGACGCGGTACTCACGAACCGTCCCGCGGCGCACGGGGTGCCGCGGGAGTGCGGGCGGCTCGCCCAATGGCTGTGCGCACAGCGGATTCTCGAACCGATGCTCGAACCGATGGAGGCATCATGACCGACACGTCCCCCGCGGACACCTGGCAGCTCTCGGACACCGAGGTGTTCAGCAAGTACGGGGACGCCTTCGTCCCGCGCCGGGCCGAGCAGACCGCCGCGGTCTGCGACCTGCTGGCCGGCATCCCCGTCCCCCACGTCCTCGACCTGTGCTGCGGCGAGGGGCGCCTGTCCGAGGAGTACCTGCGCCGGGACCCGCAGGCCAGGGTCACCGTGCTGGACCGCTCCCCCGAGATGCTGGCCCTGACCGCGAAGCGGCTGGAGCCGTTCGCCGACCGGCACGACAGCATCGAGGCGGACATCGAGGACCGGCTGTGGCGCACCGGCGTCTACGGCGGCGTGATGACCTCGCTGGCGGTCCACCACCTCGACGGCGAGGGCAAGCGGGTGCTGTACCGGGACATCCACGCGATGCTCGCGCCGGGCGGCGTCTTCGTCATGGCCGACCTGGTGGAGCCCGCCGGTGCCACCGCCCGCACGCTGGCGGGCGACCACTGGGAGGAGGCGGTGCGGCGCGCCTCCGAGGAGCAGTTCGGCGGCGACGAGGCGGCCGTCGCGTTCGAGCGGACCGAGTGGAACCACTACCGGCTGCCCGGCCCGGACCCGGTCGACAAGCCGTCCTCGGTGGCCGAGCACCTGGACTGGCTGCGCGAGGCGGGATTCGTCGAGGTCGACGTGGTCTGGATGTACGCGGGGCACGCCCTGTTCACAGCGAAGCGGAAGGCGAACTGAGTGAACGAGCAACCGAGCCGCACGATTCTGGCCAACATCGTCAGCGAGATCATGGCCGAGCAGCCGACGGACGCCTACCGTCGGGCGATGGCCGCCGCGACCCCGCGCAAGCTCTGGCAGGCGCGGCCGGGCGACTGCGTGGTGATGCTGGCGCCGTGCACCCCGGCCTTCCGCGACTACGTGGCCGAGGTGGTCGGCCTGGACGTGGACCGGGTCGAGATCGTCGCCCCGCCGGAGGTCCGCGGGGTGCACGCGCTGGAGGTCGCCGCCGACCTCGGCGCGACCGAACGGATCGCCGAACGCCCCGAGTTGAAGCCCTTCGTACTGGACGGGCCGGTGCTGGAGTTCGGCCGCCGCACCGGGGTGCGGGTGCTGCCGTACACCCGGCTGCCGGAGGACGGCACCCTCGACGCGCTGCGCCTGATCAACACCAAGGACGGCTTCCGCCGGACCGCCGTCGGTCTGGGGCTGCCGGTCGCGGACGGCGGCTTCGCCGAGACCGCCGCCGAACTGGCCGCCGCCCTGGTGGAGTTCCTGGCCGAGCGGCCGGGCGCGATCATCAAGACCAACCGGGGCTCCAACGGCTTCGGCAACACCGTGATCCGGGCGAACGGGCCGGAGTCGGTCGAACAGCAGGTCCTGGACGCCGTGGCCGGGCAGCCCACGCGCGACTGCGGCTGGGTGTACGAGGAGTTCCTGCCGTTCACGGCGACGCCGAGCATGGAACTGGAGATCGACGACCGGGGCGCCACCCACTTCTACAGCTGCGACCAGCGCACCGTGAACAACGCCTGGACCGGCATGGTGACCCCGGCCGCCGAGGGCCCCCACCACGAGCAGTTGCGCGGCGCGGCCGAGGCCATCGGCGGCTGGCTGCACGGGCAGGGCTACCGGGGCATCTACGACGTCGACTGCGGTGTGTACGACGGCGGTTACGTCGTCACCGAGGCCAACGTCCGCCGCACCGGCGGCACTTACCTTGAGGAGCTGGCGCGCCGGCTCCGGCCGGGGGACTCCCCGGTGCACTGGCGGGCGGACGTCAGGATCGGCCCGGACGGACTGGACTTCGCGGGCGCAGCAGCGAAGCTGGCCTCGGCCGGACTCGCCGACCCCGCGGCCGACGCCCGGGCGGTGCTGACGGCGGACACCCGCTCCGTGGACGGCAAGTGGCGCTACCTGGTGGTGGGCCGGGACGACGGGGCCGTCGCCGAGGTCGAGCGGCAGCTGGAGCAGATCCTGGGGATCGGCTGATGCTGCACTCCGCCCTCCATCCCGGCTTCAGCGCGGTCGCGGGGACCGGCCTCGTCGCGCTGCGCGACATCCCGATGGGCACGGTGCTGTGGGGGCCGTGCCCGCAGTGCCGGACCTGGGACGCCGCCGAACAGCTCACCCTCTCGCCCCGGGTCGTCGACTGGCTGGACGAGTTCGGCTACCGGCTGGCCGACCGGAGCCTGCTGCTCCCCTGCCGGGGCGCCCACCTGCTCAACCACTCCTGCGAGGCCACCGTCCTGGACCACGGCCTCGCCGGGGGCCTCGCCGTCCGCGACATCCGGGCCGGCGAGGAGGTGACCGGCGACTACCGCACCTTCCGCTACGACGAGCCGTGGGAGTTCGACTGCCGCTGCGGCGCCGGGAGTTGCCCGGGGTCGGTGCGGTCCTCCGTCGGCGCACCGGCGGCGGAGCTGGCCGGGGAGTGGAACCGGCGGATGGCGCCGGCCCTGGCCGCCGCCGCCGGCGTGCCGCAGGAACTCCCGCTGCGGGCCGGCCAGGTGGACGGCGCCCCGGCGGGCCGTCGCGACCCGGAGGAGGCGCCGTGACCGCCCTGCGATCCGAAAGCACCGTCCGGGCCAGGCTGTTGAGGATCGAGGACGTCCCCGCCCGGTCCTGGCTGCCACTGCTGGGCGAGCGGGACCTCTTCCTGCTGCCCGGCTGGATGGAGGTCGGGCCCGGCACCTACGGCGGCGGCCTGCGCGACGCCCGGGCCGCCCTGGTCGACCGCGACGGCACGGCGGTCGCGGGCACGGCCGGCTGGCTCTTCGGGCGCGAGTGCACCGAGGACCTGTGCCGCCCGGACGTCCTGCTGGAGATCCCCGAGCCGCGCGGGGCGACGCTGTTCCCGACCCTGCTGGCCGGCGGCTGGTACGACAGCCGGGTCGCGCACCGTCCCGGCGGCGCCGCACCGGCCGAACTCGCGGCCGTGGTCGACTCCTTGGCGGAGTGGGGGCGCTCGGAGGGCGCCGCCTCGGTCTGCTGGCCCAGCGTGGACGAGCGGGAGCGGGACCTGGTCGCCCTCCTCGCCGAGCGCGGCTACCGGCGCTTCCCGCTGACGCCCCGGTGGGCGCTGGAGGGGCCGTGGACCGGCTTCGACGACTACCTGGACCGGATGACCAGCAAGCGCCGGGTCTCGGTGCGCAGCGAGCGGCGCCGGGTCCGGGAGGCGGGCATCACCTGCCGGACGGTGCCGCTCACCCGGGAGCTGGCCCGGCCGCTGGTGGAGCTGGCGGAGGAGAACGTGACCCGGCACGGCGGCCGGGTCGACCTCGACCGCTACGCCGACTGGGTCGCGGCGCTGACCGGGATCGAGGACGGCCGGGCCGAGGCCCACCTGGCCGAGCGGGACGGGCGGATCCTCGGCTGCGTGGTGTCCAGCACCTACGCCGGGCGGGTGTACGCGCTGTTCCCCGGCTTCGACTACGAGCAGATCTCCGGGCTGCCCGTCTACTTCGAACTCGCCTACTACCACCTGGTCGAGCACGCCGCCGCCCACGGCTACCACGCGGTGGAGTACGGTCCGGCGGCGGACGAGGCGAAGAACCTGCGCGGCTGCGTCGCCCACCGGCAGGCCCTGTGGATCCGGGGCCTGGAGCCGGCGGCGGAGCGGCTGGTCGCCGAACTCGCCGACGAGGCCACCGGTGGCGGCAGCATCGATGACGGCACCACCGCGGACAACGACCCGGCCGGGAGGAGCACATGAGCCCGCCGACCGTCGTGCTCGCGCCCGGCGGGCCCGGCCTCGGCGGCGAGACCCTCGCCGGGCTCCCGCTGCCGCCCGGCTGCCGGCGCCTGGTCGGGGCGGGCGGCTGCGGGCCGGGCGGCGACCCGTTCGCCGTCCAGACCGACCGGCTGCTCCGGCTGCTCGACACGGCCGCCGCCGAGGGGCCGGTCGTCCTGCTCGCCCACTCGGCCGGTGCCCGTCCGGCCCTGCGCGCCGCGGCCCGGAGCCCCGGTCGGGTCCGCGCGGTCGTGCTGCTCGCCGCCCAACTGCGGGACCGCACCGACCATCCCGAGCTGCTGCGGGAGCGCCTCGACGCGCTCGACGGCCCGCTGCGGGAGACCGCGCGCCGGGCCCGGGCGACCGCGCCCGACCGGGCACCGGCCGAGGACGACGAGCTGCGCGAACTCCTGCTCGCCGACCTGGCCCTCACCTTCCCCGCCCTCGGACCGCCCCAGCGCGGCTTCCTGGCCGCCTGCGCCCGCAGTTGGGACCTCCACGCCGTGCGCGCCGTGCTCTCCGGGCGGGTGCCCGAGGAGGACCTCGCGGCGACGGCCGCGCGGGTCGGCGCACCGGTCCTGGTCGTCAACGGCGAGCGGGACCCGTGGGCCGGCGCCCCGTCGGCGCACGAGCTGGCCGCGGCGCTGCCGGACGGCACGGCCCGGACGGTGCCCGGCGCCGGGCACGTGCCGTGGCTGGACGACCCGGAGGCGGTGGGCCGGCTGCTGGCCCGGACGGTGGAGGAGGC
This sequence comes from Streptomyces sp. XY431, assembly GCF_001279805.1. Lineage (NCBI taxonomy): Bacteria > Bacillati > Actinomycetota > Actinomycetes > Kitasatosporales > Streptomycetaceae > Streptomyces > Streptomyces sp. XY431. The sequence goes on along the minus strand of NZ_LGDO01000025.1, from coordinate 40,112 downwards.
GGCGCCGGCGTGAGCTACCGCAAGGTCCTGGCGGACCGGATCTGTGCCCAGCTCGCCCTGTCGACGGCGGTCGGCCGGTTCGCCCAGGTGATGTTCGACGTCACCGTGGTGATCTTCGTGGTGCAGGACCTGCACCGCCCCGCGGCGGCCGGCCTGGCCGTCCTGCTGGCGACCCTGCCGGGTCTGCTGCTCAGCCCGCTGAGCGGCGGCTTCCTCCAGGGCCGCAATGTCACCGCGTGGATGGCGGCCGACTATCTGATCAAGGCGGCCGCCACGCTCGGCATCGCCTTCGGCGCATCGGCCGGCGGCGGCGGCATCTGGACCCTGTGGGGGCTGGCCCTGCTGTCCTCGCTGACCAGCGCCTTCGGCAATGTCGCCTTCCGCAGCTACGTCGCGCTCTCGCTGCCCGCGCAGCTGCGCGGGGCAGCCAACGGCCTCGATTCGATGATCTCGGGTCTGGCCGCGATGGCCGGACCGGCCCTGGCCGGGATCGCGGTCACGGTGTTCGGCGGGCGGCACAGCGTGGCGGTGGTCGGCGCGGCCTATCTGGCCGCGGCGCTGGTCGCGGCCGCCTCGGGGCGCACCACGCCGGAGGCCGGGGGCGAGGTCGGTCTGCGCAGTGCCGTCGAGGCCGTGCGCGGGATCCTGGTCCACCCCGTGCTGCGCGGGCTGACCGGGGTGTACTTCCTGTACCAGGTCGCGGTCGGCGTCCTCGTGGTCGCGTTGCCCCAGCTGGTCTCGGCCGGGTTCGGGGCCGCCCCCTCCTGGACCGGCACCAGCTGGTCGATCGCGGGGGCGCTGGGGATCGCGTCCTCGCTGGCCGCCGGGCACCGGATCGCCGACGGCGCGGAGCGCAGGTTCCTGATCATCGGCGCCGCCCTGACGGCGCTCGGCCTGGCGGGACTGTTCCTGCACTCCGCCGTGTTCTGGCTGGCTGCGATGTTCGTGCTGCTCGGGGTGGCGGTGGGGCCCATGGACGTCGGGCTGCTCAGTCTCCGGCAGCGGCTGCTGCCCGACACCGGGGCGACCGCGACCCTCGCCGTCTCCGCCAGTCTCAACATGGCCGGCTATCCGGCCGGGGCCATGGTCGGCGGTCTGGCGGCCGGTCTCGGCCTGGGCGCGCAGACCGGGGTCGCCCTCGGGTGCGCCCTGCTCTCGCTGGCCCTCTGCGCCCGGCTGCCGATGGTCTCGGCCGGGCCCGGGCCGGTCGGCGGGACGGCGCCCGGGGCGTCTGCTCGGGCCGCCGAGTCCTCGGCCGCCCAGTAGCGGTCCGCACCACCCCCGCCGGCCGGCCGATGAGGCCGGCCGGCGCGCGGCGCACCTCTCATTCGCTCTCGTTCCCTCTCGCACCTTTTCGCACCTTTCGACCTGTCACTTCCGATGGAAAGTCAGGACCATGGCGACAATTGGAGTCATCTGCACGATCCTCGTGTGCCCGCGCGGCCTCGGCGCCCCTGCCGAGGCCGGCGGGACCAGCCCATCCACCGACGCCCCGGCCGTGCCGTGCGGACCGGGAGCGCGGTCATGATCCCCCGGGCCGCCGACGGCGCGACCGCCGCCGGCTCCGCTGCCGGCGCCGGTGCCACCGCGCTGCTGCTCGCGGAACTCACCAGGAACGGGCGGATATCCCTGCGCCTCGCCTGCTCCCGGCTGACCACCTGGGAATCGCTGCTGGTGCAGCACGTCCTCGGCCGGGGCGACGTGGAGTTCCTCTCGGCGTGCCCGGACGCGGACCCGAACGCGGCCCCGGAACGGGATCCGGCCACGGTCACGCTCACCCGCTCGCCGCTGGCCGGCCTGTCGCTCTGGGCGCCCGGCGAACCGCCCGGCCCCGAGGCCGAGCCCGTCGGCGGCCTGCGGGTCCCGGCCGAGGTGCTCGACGCGGTGGCCGAGGAGACCCGGGTGATCGAGGCCCGGGAGGCGGCCGACCGGCACGAGGCCGACACCATCCTGCGCACCTGGGAGAAGAACGGCGAGCTGGACGACCGGCTCGCCCGGCTCGCCGACTGGGTCGAACGGGTCGAGAGCGTCTACATCCTGATCGGCCGGGACGTCTTCTCGAAGTCCGACGCGGGCACCAACACCCTCACCCGGCAGGGCCTGCTGACCGGTCTCCGGACCTCCCCGGTCGACGACTGGCGGCCGGCCGACCGGCTGTTCGTGGTCCTCGCCTACTGCCTGTTCGTCAGCGGCCGTTCGGTGCGCTTCGAGGAGTTCAACGGCCTGCAGCTCTCCGCCACCGGCCTGCGCGGGTTCCTGCTCGACCGGCACGCCCAGTACTGCGCCGCGCTGGACCGCGGACCGGGCGGCGCGGCCGGCCTCCCGCTTCTCGAACTGGCACAGACCGTAAGGGAGTTGATGCACGACGTCGACCGTTCGGAGCTGATGCGCTACCGCCGGATCAACGGGCTGACCTTCGTGAAGAACGAGCGGCTGCTCGACTTCCCGCTGCCCCGCGACCCGGAGACGATGCCGGAGCTGGTCGCCCGGCACGGCCGGCTGAACCTCGGGGTGGACCCCAGCGGCGACGTCAGGGCGGACCTGCGGGCGATGACCCTGGCGGCCGTCGCCCTGGACGCGATCGCCGAGGCCGACCCCGGCCCGGCTCCCCCCGCACAGGGCGCGGTCGGCGAACTGCTGGCGGCCGTCGTGCTGTCGTCGATCGTGGCCACCGACGCCGACTACGGCATGAGCAGTTCGGTGCGCGACCTGTCCGGGCTGCGCGGTGTCCGGCCCGGCAGCCCCGACGGCGTCCTGGCGCTGAAGAAGGGCGACTTCTTCTGCTGCTGCCTGCCGCACCCGACCCGGATGGCCGAGGTCGGCGACGAGACCGCGCCGATCCTGTGGCGGTCCGCCCAGCGGATGATGTACAACCGCTGGCACTTCGCCCCCGGCGAGTACGACCGGGCGGAGATCCCGGAGAAGCGGCACTACTTCTTCCCGCCGCAGGTGCCCGACATCGCGGAGCACGCCGAGCACCACCACGGCGGCCACGTCGCCTCCCGGGTGCGGTACACGATCCGCGCGCCCGGCGCCCAGGTCTGGCACCCACCGTTCACCGTCTTCGGCCACGGCTACCGCGGCTGCTACGACATCCGGCTGGTCCGGATGGAGGGCCCGCCGTTCACCACCACCGAGCTGGCCGAGGCGGTGCGGCACTGCTCCCTGGTCGACGAGCTGTGGCGCACCCTCGCGCAGGGCCTCCAGAGCGGCACCCTGCACGTCCCCCCGGTCACCGGCTTCGACCGGTCCTGGTACGAGTCGCGGGGCTGGGAGCTGCTGCGCCCGTTCGGCCTCGCCACCCGTACCCCGGCGCGGGTGGACCCCGTCTGACCCGGTGGCCGGCCTGCCGGACGTCCGGCAGGCCGGCCACCACCCGGCCACCCCCGCACATGCCGCCGGGTGCTACGAGTAGTCGGCGAGCTCGATCCCGCTGTCCACGCCCGATCCGTCGATACTGAATTTGCCGGTGTTGCCGTACCGGTCCCACGCGGTGATCACCGGGCTGAAGTACACCCGCCAGGTGTTGATCGGCCCGTTGGGGATGTGCCAGCCGTCCCCTCCCGTGGTGGCGTGCACCCAGGTGAAGCACAGGTACTGCTCGGGGTACGGCCGGTCGTAGATCCGCGCGTAGTCCCACCACTTGTTGCCGTCGGGGAAGTTGACGACCAGCCCGCCGTAGCCGCCGTCCCCGTCGTACGAACTGCCGTGCGGCTCCTGGTACCAGACGTAGGAGCCGTAGAGGTTCTTGTGGCGGCTGTCGGGCTTGATGTCGCAGGCGAAGAAGCCCTCGTAGCCGGGGTCGCTCCAGTAGCCCGAGACCGAGAAGGTGACGAAGTAGTTGTCCGTGGAGTCCAGCGACAGGTAGTAGTTCCAGGCTTCGGTGGTCACGTACTTGGTGTCGTTCTCGTACCTGGTGGCCGTCCTGGAGTACTCCCAGTTGACACCCGAGCGCCGGTGGGTCAGGGCCACCAGCGGGTCGAGCGTGACCTTGCCCTCGAAGGAGCCCGATCCGGCCGTGGTCGTGTACACCTTCCCGGTGTCCGTCTCGACCCAGGCCGAGACCGACTTCCGGTCCGCGCCCGGCCAGCAGGTGACGTAGAAGGTGAACTTCTGCGTTCCGTCGGCCGCGAGTTCGGGCTCGGCGGCGGCCCGGCTGCCCCCGCCGGGGACGTGGTGGAAGTAGCGGTCCTCCCGGTCGGTGAAGCACCAGCCTTCGCGGCCCTGCCAGTCGAGCTTCTCACCGCTGACGTAGTCGACGAGGTTCACCCGGTTCGGCCAGGAGATGTCCCCGTAGTAGGTGCCGCCGTTCTCGTCGGTGGGTTTGACGCTGATGGTCACCGCGACCTGGTTCCGGCCGTTCGCGTAGATCTCGGCGCCCGGACCTCCGGTCTCCAGCATCAGCGAGAGCTTGGACACTCCTGCCCATTGGGTCATCTGCGGTCTCCTCCGCTTCTCGGTACGACGGTGCGCCGCGAGGGGTTCGCCCGGGGCGCGGCCTTTCGGGTCGCGCCCTATCGCTTGGTGAACGAGACGGTGGGGTGCAGCCCCAGGATCTCCCGCAGGGCCCGGTCGTTGCGGCTGTAGCAGAAGGCGGCGATGATCTCGGCGTTCGGCCGCTCCAGGACCGCCCGCAGCGCGCCGCGCCGCATCCGGGGCAGGTTGTGGGCCGTCACCAGGACCTGCGGGTCCTCCGCGTTCATGGTGTCCGCAAGGTCCCGGTCCTCCCGAAGGATCCGCCGGTCGATCTCACCGGGGCCGCGCTCGCCGGTCCGGGTGCCGTGCGTCCCCGACAGGATGTGGATCTCCCGTACGTCGGGCAGCCCCCGGGCCTCCCTGGCGGTGGCCTCGACCATGTCCGGGGTGGCCCGGTAGACACTCGTCCAGACCGCGTTCCGGTGGCTCGGGTTGGGGGTGCGGGTGAAGTACCGCTCCCGGTCGTACCGGCCGTGCATGACCTCGGGCACCCGGACGACCATCGGCCCGCCGTCCGGGGCGTCCACCAGCGTCGGACAGTCCTCCAGGCCGCGGAAGTTGCCGCCGCCGAGCCCGTGGGCGGCGTCCCCGGCGGCCTCCGGGGCGCGGGCGCCGATCCCGGAGGCGGTGCGGGCGAGGGTGGCGCCGCCCTCGGCCAGGCCGGCCAGGCCGGTGCCCAGCGAGACCCAGCCCAGGACCGAGGAGGCCCTGGGCGCGGCCTTCTCCAGGGCGCCGCCGACGATGGCGGTGACGTCGGAGGCGACGCCCAGGGCGCCGACGACCAGGGTGGTGGTGGAGGCGGCGCCGAGGGCGGCGAGGACACCGCCCGCCGCCACGACGGCCAGCCCGCCGGTGACGACGGTGAGGGCGAGGCCCGCGACCCCGAGGCCGATGCCGAGCCAGGCCGCCCAGCTGAGGTGGCCGGAGGGGTCGACCCGGTTGACGGGGTCTCCGGCGCAGTACGCGTAGGGGTTGACGCCGCCGGCGCCGAAGGGGCTGAGCGGGTCGGGGGTGGCGAAGCGCCGGAGCTCCGGGTGGTAGTCGCGGGCGCCGTTGCCGAGGTGGTAGCAGCCGGTCACCGGGTCGACGGGCCGGCCGGTGAAGCCGAGGATGCCGGCGCCGGCCTGCGCCGGGCGCAGCCCGTAGGGGGTGTAGGCGTACTGGTCCGGCTCGTCCGTGGACGCCGACACCCGCACAGTCCCGGTGCCGTCCGCCCCCAGCAGGCGGGTCGCCGGCTGTCCGCCCGGGCCGTGCTGGGCCACGGGGTGGTCGCCGAGGTGCAGCAGGCGGGCGGCGCGGTCGTCCTCGGTGACGGTGGCGAGGGTCTCGCCGCGGTAGGACAGCACGCCGGTGCCGCCGTCCGGCGCGGTGCGGGTCAGCAGCCGGTCGAACGGGTCGTACCCGTAGCTGCCCGCGCCCTCGGTGGCGGCCAGGCGGCCGAGCGGGTCGTAGCGGAGCGCGCGCCCGGCCCCGTCGGTGGTCAGCCGGCCGGCCGCGTCGTAGGCCAGTTGGAGGTCGCCGGCGGGGCCGGTGCGGCTGATCCCGGTCAACTGGCAGGGGTCCTGGGGGTTGTCGTAGTGGTACGTGGCCGTCTCGGAGCCGCCGTCGGCGAAGTCGGTCCGGCTGTCGGTGAGGTTGCTCCAGCCGTCGTGGCGGAAGCTCTGCGCGGCGATCCCGCGGCCGAGTTCGTCCTGCGGCGGGACGGGCCCCTGGCAGGTGTAGTCGGTGAGCCGGTTGCGGCTGTCGTAGCCGAACGTCTCCCGGCGGACGAGCGCGGAGCCCCGGTGGAGCGTCCTGGCGCTGAGGAGGTCGTTGTCCTGCCACTCCTGGGTCTGCTTCCAGACCTCGCTGGCGCCGGTCGCCCCCGGGGCCCAGGTGAACTCGCGTGCCACCTCCCGGCCGAGGTCGTCCAGGGTCAGGGCGGTGGCCAGGGTGGCGCCCGAGCCGAGGTCCTCGACGGTCCAGCCGGTCAGCCGGCTCGCCGGGTCGTAGGTCGGCTCCAGCACCCGCAGGTCCGGGTCGGCGATCTCCTGGAGCCGGCCGAGCCGGTCCCGGGAGGTCCGCCGGACGGCGCCGTCCACCCCCGTGCAGGCGACCTCCTCGCCGCCGAGGGTGAACTGCCAGCTCACGGTGGTGTCGGGCGCACCGGCGCGGGAGACGGTCTCGGCGCGGGGCAGCCCCGAGGGGTAGTAGTCGCGCGTGACGGTGACCTCGCCCTCCCGCGCCTCGGTCGGGAAGCCGGTGACGGGGTGCGGGGTGAGCTCCTGGGTGACCTGGTCCGCCCGGACCAGGGTCAGCACGTTGTCCAGCTCGGGGACGGCCGTGTAGCGGCGCCGCTGCCCGTCGGGCATGGTGGCCCCGGCCGGGACGAGGTCGCTGTCCCGGTCGTAGTCGTAGTGCCACTCCCGGCCGCCGGAGGCGGTGCCGGTCAGCCGGCCCAGCCGGTCGAAGGTCTGCGTGCCGTAGCGGGCCTTGCCGACGGTGAGTTCGGTGGCGAGGCCGCCGCCGTCCTGCCGGACGTCGTGGGCGCGCGAGACCTGGGTGCCGTCCGGCAGTTCGGTCAGGGTGGGCAGGCCGCGCGGGTTGTAGTCGTGGCGTGTGCTGTTGCCGAGTTCGTCGGTCACCCGGCGCACCCGGCCCCAGCCGTCGCGGTCCAGCGTCCGCACGCCCTGCGAGACCCCGCGCAGGTCGAACCGCTCCACCCGCACCGGCTCGCCGCGCAGGTTGTGGGTGGTCACCACCGTGCCGGTGACCGGGCTGCCGCCGCCCTTCAGCTGGGTGGTGGTGGTCAGCGCGACCGGGTCGGTCCGGCCGGCCCGGGTGGAGCCGTCGGTGGAGTCCGTGGCCGAAACCCGGCCCCAGTCGTCGTAACGGAAGGTCTCGGTCAGCTCGCCGCCCGCGCTGCCGTCGGGCAGGTGGTCCAGGTCCGTGACGGAGGCCGTGCGGCCCTGCTCGTCGTAGCCGACCCGCTGGACGACGTACCAGCCGCCGTCGCCGTCGACGGCCCGGCGTTCCCGCCGGACCGGCCGGCCTGCGCCGTCGAGGGCCACCCGGACCTGCTCGCCCGGCTCGCCCGGGTCCGCGGACATCATCGGGGAGGTGGCGGTCACCAGGAACGGCGCGTCGCCGCCCGTCTCGTAGGCGCGGGTCTGCACCGCCTGGTGGGCGGTACCCGGATTGACGGTGCGGCTCAGCATCCGGCCCAGCCCGTCGTACGTCAACGCCACCCCGTTGCCCTGGGTGTCGGTGGCCGACCAGAGCCGCCCGGTGAAGCGCGAGCGCCGCTCCGCGCGGGTCAGCGCGAGCCCGTCGTCGGTGGTCAGGGTGTGGGTCTGGGCGAGGGCCTCCCCGTCCGCCGCGAAGCCGAAGGTGTGGGTCGAGGCGGTGGTGACGAAGCCGTGACCCGCGTCCCCGCCGAGCGTCTCCGTCTCGTCCAGGCCGAGGAGGCGGCCGAACTCCTCGCCCGAGGTGCGGTAGTGGAAGTCCACCGCGGACAACTCCCGGCCGTCGGCGAGTCGTTGCTCCCGGGACTTCAGTACCGCGGTGTCCAGTCGCGGCTCCCCGGTGGCGTACGGGGCGTACCGGTAGGCGGTGGTGAGGACGGGCGCGTCGAACTCGGTGGCCGGCGGCGTCCGGACGACCTCCTTCAGCCAGCGGGTGAAGCCGTGCGGATCGGGCGGGCAGTCCGAGCCGCTGCCGTCCGCCGGGTAGAACGTCCAGTCCGTCCGGCTGCCGTCCGGACCGGTCCGGCTGCGCGGATTTCCCTGCTCGTCGAAATCCGTGGTCGTGATGTCGCTGCGGGTGTTCCGCGCCGGATCGGTCCAGGTGACCGTGCGCTGCGTCGGAAGCTGGAACTGGGCCGGCTGCTGGTCGAATTCCTCGCCGATCCGCGCATAGTAATCGGTGCCGACCTGCTGGGAACAGCCGTTCTGCGCCGTCGTCTCCTCGGTCAGGAGGTGGTACGAATTGTAGGTCCGGGTGACCGTCCTGGTGTCCCCTCCGCAGGTCCGGGACTCCGTCGACCCGTAGGTGTAACCGGTCAGCACCCCGTACAGGGTGTCGGATCCGGCGTCGTAGCCCGCGCCGGAGAATCCGCCGACGAAATTGGTGGCGGTGTAGTCGTAGTCCGCCGCGACCGTCGGCTGCCCGCCGCCCGGCTCCTGCGCGAACCGGACGACCCGGGGCAGCGGCGGCAGGTCGCAACTGTCCGGGAAGCGGTGGCCGTTCGCGGTGTAGGAGGCCGTCTCGGACATCCCGCCCGGCAGGTCCAGCCCGGTCAGCCAGGAGCCCCACTCCCCCTGCTCGCCCATCGGCTCGTAGGAGAGGCTCCACTCCAACGGCTCGCCCGGGCCGAGCCCGAGGTGCCGCACGGTCGACAACTGCCCGTTGCGGAACAGGAATTCCACGTCGTAGCCCTCGGAGCGACCGGGCAGCACATGCAGTACGTGCCGGGCCCCGTCGTCCAGGTCCACGGTCAGCAGGGTGTCGCTCTCGTCCGCGACCGATCGCAGCCGGGGCTGTGCCTCGCCGAAGTCCCAGCTCAGGGAGAGGCGGTGGCCGGCGGGCGTGAGCAGTACGGTGGGCACTTTGAGGCCGAAGGCGTTCTGCGGTCCGGTCAGGATCTCCACCTCGCCGGACTTGTGCACGATCCGGTAGAAGTCGCCGTCCTCGTCCCTGCCGATGCGGACCGTGTCGAGCTTCTTCTGCTGCGGCAGCACCGCGGTGTCGGTCTCGACGACCTTGTACCGCTCCCCCGTGGACAGCGCCAGCAGGGCGTTGTCGGTGTCGTAGGTGGTGAGCCCCGGCGAGAAGCCCCGCCCGAACCCGAGGTCGGTGCCGTCGAGCGGCGAATAGCCCAGCGCCAGCGGCAGGGACGGCCCGAGGTTACGGTTCCCGACCAGCAGGCCCAGCACGATCCGGACGTTGTACAGGCCGGTGCGGGGATCCACGCCTCCCGACACCGAACTCCCGAAATTGGTCGCCTGCGTGAAGAACGAGGACACCGAAGGCATGCGCCACCCTCCCCTGGTATTCCGACGCCGATCCGCTCGGATCCTCTGCCCCGCGCACGCGTCCTCCGCGCCTGCCGAAAGGCGGCCGACAACTGGCCGACAATGCGGCGGAACGGGGTGGCGGGGAGTGCTGGACTGACCGAAAAGCGCCGGCTCGATCCGGCGGCAGTGGCTCAACCCCGTGAAGAGAACTGTTCCTGACGGACTGCCTTGCACACGCCGGGGCGACCTTTTCACTGTAACCCGGCCGCAGCCGATCGTGTCCCTCCCTGTGATAATTCCGCTCCGCCGAGCGGCGTGCCGGTGGCGTCGGGTGGCGCGGAGGGCGCGCCCGGGGCGCTCCCCGCGCGCCGGGTACCGCCGTTCGTCAGCGCCTCAGCGCCTCAACGTCCCCGTGCCTCAACGTCTCAACGTCCCAGCGCCTCAACGTCCCAGCGCCTCAGTGCCCCAGCGCCTCGGGGTGGGGGCGGGCCGGGAGGCGGGTTCGGAAGGTGCACCCGGCCGGGGTGTCCTCGATGGCGAGGGTGCCGCCGTGGAGGGCGGCGATGTCGCGGGCGATCGACAGGCCGAGGCCGGTGCCGCCGTCGTCGCGGCTGCGGGCGTCGTCGAGCCGGGTGAAGCGTTCGAACACCTTCTCCCGCTCGGCGGGCGGGACGCCGGGGCCGTCGTCGGCGACGTCGAGGACCGCCCGGCCGGTCGCCGGGTCGAGGACGAGGCGCACCGTCACCCGGTGGCGGGCGTGGCGCTCGGCGTTGTCGAGGAGGTTGGTCAGCAGCCGCCCGAGCCACATCGGGTTCCCGGTCACCGCGATCCCGTCGGCCAGCTCCGTCACGACCTCCGTCCGCCCGGGTCCCCGGCCGTCCAGGCAGGTGCGCACCAGCTCGGCCAGGTCGAGTTCCTCGGCCGGGCCGTTGTGTCCGGTGGAGTCGAGGCGGGCGAGCAGCAGCAGGTCGGCGGCGAGCGACTGGAGCCGGTCGGTGTCCTGGAGGGCGCCGGCCACCAGGTCCGCGCGGACGGCGGGGTCGGGGTGGGTGTGCGCGACCTCCAGCTGGGTGCGCAGCACGGCGAGCGGGCTGCGCAGTTCGTGGGAGGCGTCGGCGATGAAGCGCCGCTGGCGCACCCCGGCGGCCTCCAGCCGGTCGAGCATGGCGTTCATGGTGCGGGCGAGACGGGCGATCTCGTCCTCGCTGCCGGGTTCGGGCACCCGTCGGGCGAGGTCGCGGTCGCCGATCGCGGCGACCTCGGCGCGGATCGCCTCGACGGGGCGCAGCGCGCGGCCGGTCGCCCGCCAGGTCACCACGCCGACGGTGGCCACCAGGACGGCGCTGAGTCCGCCGAGTGCGGCGGTGGTGAGGTCCTCGGCGGTGTCGGCGGTGTGCAGGGAGGCGCCGACCCGGATGGTGACCGGGCCGTTCGGGGTGTCGGCGGTGAGGGTGGTGACCCGCTGGTGGTGCTCGTCGCCGAGCATGCCGAGGTCGAAGCTGTCGTGGCCGTCGTCGGTGCCGGTGAGGGCGGGGTGCCCGGTGAGGTTCTGGCTGGCGGCGACCACGGCCCCGGACGCGTCGGTGACCTGGACGAAGTCGGTGCCGGGGCCGAGCGGGAGCACGTGCGGCAGGGGGCCCTGGGCGGCGGTCGAGGCCACCGTCCGGGCCTGCTCGCGGGCGGCGGTCTCGACGGTGCGGTGCAGGTTGACCCGCATCAGGAGCACCACGGCGGCGGAGGCGGCCAGCAGGACGACGGCGACGGCCGCGCAGGCGGCGATCGTGGTGCGGGTGCGGACCGACCGGGGTGCCAGCCGTTCGGTCGCGGCGGTGACCCTCGGCGAGCGCAGCAGCCGGCCGGCCCGTCGGCGGAGGGCCGCGAGCACCCCGGGGCGGGCGGGGCCGGACTCCCCGGGGTCAGCCACCGTCGGCCGCCAGCCGGTAGCCGACGCCGCGCACGGTCTGCACCGCGGTCCGGCCGAACGGCGCGTCGATCTTGCGCCGGAGGGCGCTGATGTGGACCTCGACGGTGTTGGCCCCGCTGTCGGGGCCGCCGTCCCAGACCTCGTCGAGGATCTCCCGCTTGGAGACCACCTCGCCCGCCCGGCGTGCGAGGTGGTCCAGGACGGCGAACTCGCGCGGGGTCAGCGCGACCGGCGTCCCGGCCCGGGCGCAGGTGCGGGCCGCGGAGTCCACCACCAGGTCGCCGAGCACGGTGCGCTGCGGGGCGCGGGAGCCGATGCGACGGGCCAGGGCCTTGAGGCGGGCGACCAGTACGACGAAGGAGAACGGCTTGGAGAGGTAGTCGTCGGCCCCGGTGTCCAGGGCCTCGGCCTCGTCCCATTCGCCGTCCTTGGCGGTGAGCATCAGGATTCCCACGTCACTGCCGGCGGCCCGCAGCCGGGAGCAGACCCGGTAGCCGTTGAGGCCGGGCAGCATGATGTCGAGGACGATCACGTCGTAGGGGTGGTCGGTGGCGCGGGCCAGACCGGACAGGCCGTCGTGGACGATCTCGACGGCGAACCCCTCGGCCTCCAGGCCGTGCTTGATCGCCAGGGCGAGCCGCTGTTCGTCCTCCACCACCAGTACGCGCATGCCCCCAGGGTCGCAGGTCGCCGCGACGGGGAGCTGAAGACGTCTTCAGGTCTTCAGCGGACCTTCAGCGCCGTTCGGTCATGCTGACGGTGTCAGTGGGCACGAGGCCCGCCTCCGGGCGCGGCCGGGTCCCCTTTCTCGGAAAGGCGCTTCCATGGTGCTACCCCCGACGGCCGTGCTGGCCGTCAATCCGCTGGACGCGGGCTCGCTGCTGGCCGCGTTCGGCGCGCTGGGCATCGCCGTGGTCATGTTCGCGGAGACCGGCCTGCTGGTCGGCTTCTTCCTGCCCGGCGACTCGCTGCTGTTCACCGCCGGCCTGCTGTGCACCACCGGCGAGCGCAGCGGCCCGCACCTCGACCTCGGCCAGGTGCTGGCGGCCGCGGTGGTCGGCGCCCTCACCGGTGCCCAGGTCGGCTATCTGTTGGGCCGCCGCGGCGGACGCGCCCTGCTGACGCGCTCCCGCAACAAGCACCTGCACGAGGGCGCGGTGCGGGCCGAGGAGCTCCTCACCCGCTACGGCCATCGCAAGGCCGTCGTGCTCGCCCGCTTCGTGCCCGTGGTGCGCACCGTCCTCAACCCGCTGGCCGGCGCGCTCGGCGTGAACGTCCGCACCTTCACCGTGTGGCAGGTCGTGGGCGGCCTGGTGTGGACGGTCGGCCTGGTCATGGCGGGCTACGCGCTGGGCTCCTCGGTCCCGGACGTCGACCGCTATCTGCTGCCGATCGTCGCCGCCGTGGTGGCGGTCTCGCTGCTGCCGCTGGTGCTGGAAGTGCTGCGTGCCCGCCGCCGGGGCCGGACCCGATGAGCGGGCTCGCGGGTGGACCGGTGCGTGGGCTCGCGGGTGGACCCGCGGGTGGGCTCGCAGGTGGGCCCGTGGGTGGGCTCGCTGTCGACGGCCGACCGGTCGACGGCGGTCTTTACCTGCGGATGGACCGCTGGGCCGAGCACCTCCCGGCGCCGCTCCAGCACCTCGTCGCCGCCTGGTCCGTCGCCGGGCTGCTGCTGCTCGCCGTCCTGATACTGCTCGGCTGGTGGCGTGCGCGCCGCACCGACGACGTCCTGATGGCCCGCGCGCTGGCCGTGCCCCTGGTGGTCACGCTCGCGTTCGCCGCGGACACCCTGCTCAAGTCGGGGCTGCGCGAACCCCGGCCCTGCCAGGTGCTCGACGCCGGCCGGACCCTGGAGGCCTGCCCCGGCGCCGGCGACTGGTCGCTGCCCAGCAACCACACCGTGATCGTCTTCGCCGGAGCCGCCGCGCTGTGGCACGTCGACCGCCGCCTCGGCGCGCTGGGACTGCTCCTGGCCGTCGTGATGGGCCTGTCCCGGGTGCTGGTCGGCGTCCACTACCCGCACGACGTGCTCCTCGGAGCCGCGGTGGGCGCTGCCCTCGGCCATGTGCTCGGGCTGCTGTCCGGCCGGGCCGCGCCCCTGGTCGACCGGGCCCGCGCGGGCGGACTGCGGAGGTGGCTGACCGCATGACCGTCCGCCCCTCGACGGCGGTCGCCGCCGTCCTCGCCGTCTGTGTCGCGGTGTTCGCCGCCGTCGCCGCCCTGGTCGCCGCCCACGGCTGGGCGCCGTACGGATTCGAGCGCGGCGCGCTCGACTGGGTGGTGGCGCACCGGCCGCGCCCGGCCGAGCGCACCGCCGAGCTCCTCACCGCCCTGGGCACCGGGGTCTTCTCCTATCTGTTCGCCCTCGCCGCCGGGATCCTCCTCGCGCGGGCGACCGGCCCGCACCGGTCCCGGCCGGCCGCCGTCGCCGTGCTGCTCGCCCCGGTGGCATGGCTGGCGGCGGGGCAGCTGCTGCGCCAGGGCCTGATGCACGGCTTCGGCCGACCCCGCCCGCCGGCCGCCGACTGGGCCTTCACGGCGCACGACTTCGCCTTCCCCTCCGGACACGCCTTCACCGCCGCCCTCTCGGCGGGCCTGCTCGCCCTCGCCGTCACCCGGGCCCGCCCGGGCGCGGCCCGGACCGCCGCGACGGCCGCCGCCGTCTTCGCCGTGCTGATCGGCTGCACCCGGGTCTACCTCGGTGTGCACTGGCCCCTGGACGTCCTGGCGGGCTGGCTGCTGGCCGCCGCCTGGCTCGCCCTGGGCGCCCTGCTGTTCCGGAAGCAGCTCCGCGCACGCCGGGGCGACCGCTCTCCTGGGTGACGGCTCCGGGGGCGCGGCCGACGGGGTCGCGGCCGACAGGGTCGCACCCGGCGGGGGCGCGCCCGGTTTCGACCTCGGTCGAAGGGCTTTGCCCGGGTGGTGCGGGCACGGTGAGACTCGTCGAGGCAACAAGCCACCTGGAGAAGTGACTTGAGGAGAGTGACCGCTATGAGGATCGCGCCTTCCCTCGTTCCCCGCGCCGGTGTCGCGCTGGGGGCCGTCCTGATGGCGGCCGGGCTGCTGGGCGGTACCGCCGCCCAGGCCGCCGACGGCGCCCCGGCGGCCGGCGCACCCGCCGCGGCGGCACCGGCCGTCGCCGCCGCGCCCGCCTCGGACGCCGACCAGACCGTCATCCAGGGCACCACCGGCCTGAGCCGGGGCCAGAGCTGGTCCTCGCCGGACGGCAGCACCGTGCTCTACCAGCAGTACGACGGCCACGTGGTGCTCTACAAGAACAACGTCGCCATCTGGACGGCCACCGGCACCTACGGCGTCGGGAGCTACCTCTACATGCAGGCCGACGGCAACCTCGTCGCCTACGACGCCGCCATGCGCGCGGTCTGGAACAGCCGTACCCCGTACCACCCCGGCGCCTACCTCGCGATCCAGAACGGCGGCAACCTGGCCGTCTACTACGGCGGTACGCCGATCTGGTGGTCCAACTACCGGCCCGGCGGCGGCCCCGGCCCGATCGACCCCGACCCCGAGTGCACCCCCACCACGCACCAGCTCTGCCCGTAACGGATCCCCTGTCACCGGCGACCGCCGGGGCCGCTCCCACCGGACGCGGCCCCGGCGGTCGCCGTTCGCGCGGGTGTCCCCGCCCGCGCCCGCGTCATCGGACCACGACGCGGGCGTGCCGCCGCGCCGTGAGGGTGGCGGGCATGGGGCCCGGGTTGAGGGTGAGTTGGGGCAGCCGCGGCGTGCTGAGGGTGCGGCGGTGCAGGTCGACGTGCCAGTGGCTGAGCAGCGAGGACAGCATCAGGACGCCCTCGATCAGGGAGAACTCGTCGCCGATGCACTTGCGGGCGCCGCCGCCGAAGACGGTGACGGGCACCTGCGGCTGACCTCCGTGCGCGTCCCAGCGGTCGGGGTCGAAGCGCTCCGGGTCGGGGTAGAGGTCGGGCAGGTGGCTGATCAGGTAGGGGCTGTAGGCGATCACGGTGCCGCGCGCGATCGCGTACGGGCCGAGTTCGGCGTCCTGCTCGGTCTGCCGGGTGAGGAACCACCCGGGCGGATACATCCGCAGCGCCTCGGCGAGCACCTGCCGGGTGTAGGTGAGCTGCGGCAGGTCGTCCCAGCCGGCGGTCCGGCCGCCCAGCACCGAGTCGACCTCCGCGGTGAGCCTGGCGAGGACGGCGGGGTGGGTGGTGGCCAGGAACAGCGCCCAGTTCACGGCGCCGGCGGTGGTCTCGGTGCCGGCGGAGTACATGGTCACGGCCTGGTCGACCAGTTCCTCGTCGCTCAGCGCGGGCAGGTCGCTCCCGGGGTCGCGCGAGGCGATGAGCATCGACAGGAGGTTGGTCTCCCCCGCATCCCCGGCATCCCCGGTGGCCGCGCCCGGCCCGCCGGCGTCGACCCGCCGGCGGTGGGCGGCGGTGAGGTCGGCCATGGACCGGCGCACCCGGCGGGTGGCCCGGTCGTAGCGGACGTTGCCCGGCGTGGGGACCTTCCGCAGCCGCTTGGGCAGGAGGGTGTGCCGGGTGAAGCCGGCCAGCAGGGTGTCGAAGTCGGCGGCCAGGCGGCCGTGCAGACCCGGGTCCAGACTGGTCCCGAACACCGCGGAGAGCACGAGGTCGGCGGTGATGGTGCGGGACTCGACGGCCAGGTCGACGGTCTGGCCGTGGCGCCACCGGCGGAGCGCGAGGTCCAGACGCTCCGTCATGATGCGGGCGTAGCCGGGGAACCGGGAGTGGTGGAAGGCCGGCTGCATCAGGCGGCGCTGCCGTCGGTGCTCGGCGGCCGGGCACGAGGCGAGCCCCTGGCCGCCCGCCTCGCGCAGCCGCTCGAAGAGGGGGCCGCCCTTGTCGAAGACCCGGTCGCGCACCAGCATCGCGCGGGTCAGTTCGGGGTCGCACACGACCACCAGGGGCTTGCCGAAGAAGCGGATCTCCACCAGCGGGCCGTGCGGGGGCAGCCCGCGCAGGAACGCCAGCGGCTCGCGCAGGAAGGCCGCCAGGTGGCCGACGACGGGCCTGGCGCCGGGGGCCGACGGGACGACAGCGGTGCTGGTCATGGGACGGACTCCCTTGCTGGGCAGGACTGTTGGAGGACACTGCCGGCGGATCGCCACCACGGACGGCGTGGCGGACGGCGCCACGGACGTAGCGGCGGACGTCGCGGCGGACGCGTCACGAAGGTCGCCGGGTGGATACGGCGGTGCGGAGAACGCAGTGCGAGGAATGCAGTGCGAGGAACGCGGTGCGGAAGCGGCGTTCGCGCGAGCGGCGGGACGCCGCTCGGAGTGCCGGGAGAACGGTCGCGCCGACGGGCGGAGGCCGACGCGGGCTCCGGGAGGGCGGCACGCCGGGGCGGCCGCCGGAGCCGACGGCCCTCACTCTAGGCAACGAGTTCCGGAACGTCCATGCCCAGGTCGAAGATCCTTGGCGCCGACGGTACAGGCTCCGCAGGCTGTCAATGTGACCTGCGTCACCCCACGAAAGGTGGAACCAGCACGCAGCGTGACGGTCCGACGGGCGCTACCTGCCCGGACGCCCCGCCCTCGGAACGCGCTGCGTGAAAGCGGAGCCGGAATTTCCTCGTCCCGTCCCCCCTCCGGCACAGATTAATCCACGCCCCCTGGTGCGACCGGCGAAAGGCTGCTTAGCCTGTTCGTGACCTCCGGAGCGAGGTCACGGGGGAAGGAATTCATGATGACGACATCGATTCCTGCTGAGCGCGCCTCCGCGCACGGCGAAGAATCCGCACTCGTTCAGGAATGGCTCCGGAAGGACCTCGTGCGGGTCAGGGAGGCACTCCAGTCCTTGGTGGCCCAGCCGCATTCCCGGATCGAGGAGCCCATCGCCTACGCGGTGGAGCACTCCGGGCGTCTGCTGCGGCCCACGCTCGTCCTGCTGTCCTCGTACCTGCTCGCCGAAGAACCCGGCCGGCGCACGCACCGGCGGGTCATCGAAGGCGCCGCGGTCGTCGAGACCCTGCACATCGCAACCCTCCATCACGACGACGTGATAGACAATGCGCAGGTCAGGCGAGGAAGGCCGAGCGTCAACGCCAAGTACGGCACCCCGACCGCCCTGCTGACCGGGGACTATCTGCTTGCCCGCTGCATGCAGGGCGCCGCGGCACTGGGGCGCTCCCACCTGCTGGCAATGGCCCAGACCCTGGCCGACATGTGCGTCGGCCAGATGCTGGAGTCCAGCCGGCTCCACGACCCCTTCCGGACCGAGCCCGAGTACTACGCCGCCGTTTCCGGGAAAACCGCCCGCCTGTTGCGGACGGCCGCCTCCATGGGGGTCCTGGGCGGGAAGACCGAAAAAAGCGCACAGGCGGCCCTGGAAAGCTTCGGGAACGATCTGGGAATGGCATTCCAGATCTGGGACGACATTCTCGACATCTGCAGCACGGAAACCGGCAAGGAACCGGCCAAGGACATACTCAACGGCGTCTACACCCTGCCGGTGATCTATGCCGTCCAGGACTCCCCGGACGTGGTCCTGCCGCTACTGAGCGCGCAGCCGCTGTCCGCCGACCGGTGCCGGGCCGTGGTCGAGGCCGTCCAGGAGTCGGGGGCGATCACCCGGGCCGCGAAGGTGGCGCAGCGTTACACGGCGAACGCCCTCCTCGCCGTCGAGTCCCACCCGGCCACGGCCGCGCACGCCCCGCTCGTCCGGCGGTGTCTGCGGGATCTCGTCGCCACCTTCGCGTCCCGCCATCCCGCCCTCGGGGCGCTGCGCGACGCCACCGGCCCCGAGGCCGAGGACCGTTCGCCGGCCGCCTGACCGGCCCACCCTCGGCGCGACCGGCGCGCGTCACCGACGTGCGTCACCGACCCACGTGACCGACCCGCGTCACCGGCCCGCGCCACCGGCCCGCGCCACCGACGTGCGTCACCGACC
This sequence comes from Streptomyces sp. XY431, assembly GCF_001279805.1. Classification (NCBI taxonomy): domain Bacteria; kingdom Bacillati; phylum Actinomycetota; class Actinomycetes; order Kitasatosporales; family Streptomycetaceae; genus Streptomyces; species Streptomyces sp. XY431. Next base: position 21,819 of record NZ_LGDO01000025.1, on the reverse strand, counting down.
CACGTGACCGACCCGCGAGCCGAAGCCGCCCTGGGGCGTCCGCCCACCACCCGACCGACCCGCCCAGCGGAGCCGGGGCCGGGGCCGCGCCACGCCGTGCGCGCGGCCCCGGCCCGGACCGCTGCCCGTTCAGAAGGAGCGTCGTGCCAGCAGTACGCAGCGACTTCATCACCGACTACGACCCGCTCGCCGACGCATGGTGGGACCCCAGGGGCCCGCTCGCGCCGCTCGGCTGGATCGCCCGCGCCCGGGCCGACTTCGTCCCGGCCGCTCCCGCCGCCCGGCACGGTCGGGGCCGGCTGCTGGACATCGCCTGCGGGGGCGGACTGTTCGCCCCGCACCTGGCCGACAAGGGATACCGGGTGTTCGGCGTCGACCTGTCGTTCCAGTCCCTCCGGCAGGCCCGCGCCCACGGCTACGACGTCACGGTCCGGGCCGACATCGCCCGGCTCCCGTTCGCGGCGGAGTCCTTCGACGTGGTCACGGCCGGGCAGTGTCTGGAACACGTGCCCGACCCGTACGCCGTGCTCGCGGAGGCGTGCCGGGTGCTGCGGCCCGGGGGCACCCTGATCGCCGACACCATCGCCGACACCAGGGTGGCCCGACTGGCGGCCGTCACCCTCGCCGAGAACCTGCCGCTGCCGGGCCGGCCGCCCCGCGGCACCCACGACCACCGGCTCTTCGTCAACCGCGAGCGGCTGCTCGCCACCGCGCGGGCCCACGGCGTGGAGCTGCGGCTGCTCGGTCTGCGGCCGCACCTGCGGGACGGCCTGCGCTTCCTGGCCGGACGCCGCGAGGACGTCCGGATGGTGCCCACCAGGTCCACCGGTGTGCTCTTCCTCGCGGTGGGGAGGAAGCGGTGACCGCCCCCTCCTCGCCCGCCCCCTCCTCCCCCGCCGTCCCCTCGCCCGCGCCCGCGCCGGGGCGCCACGCGCGGCCCCCCGGCGGCGCCGTGCGCGCCTGGCTGGTCGGCGCCCGGCTGAAGACCCTCCCGGTCACCCTGGCGCCGATCGCGGTCGGCACCGCCGTCGCCGTCCCGGACGGCCTCCCCGACGGCCGGCGCACCGCGCTGACCCTGGTGTTCGCCCTGGGCTTCGTGCTCGGCACCAACTTCCTGAACGACTACAGCGACGGCATCCGGGGCACCGACGACCACCGGCTCGGCCCCGCCCGGCTGGTCGGCTCCGGCCGGGCCTCCCCCCGGCAGGTCCTGCGGCACGGACTGGCCCTGTACGGCGTCGCCGTCGCAGCCGCGGTCGTCATGGCGGTGACGGTCAGCTGGTGGCTGCTCGGCCTCGCCGCCGTGTGCGCGCTCGGCGGCTGGTTCTACACCGGCGGCTCCCGGCCGTACGGCTACCGCTCCCTGGGTGACGTGAGCATCTTCGTCTACCACGGCGTCATCGCGGTCTGCGCCACCGCCTTCATCCAGCTCGGCCGGCTCCCGCTGCTGGCGCTCCCGGCGGGCGTGCCGATGGGCCTGCTGGCCTGCGCGCTGCTGACGACCAACAACCTGCGCGACATCCCGACCGACACCGAGGCCGGCAAGGTCACCGTCGCCGTCCGCCTCGGCGAGGGGCGCACCCGGATCTACTACGCGCTGCTGGTCGCCTCGGCCTTCGCCTCGGCGGCGGCGCTGGCGGCCGCCCGCCCCTGGGCGTTGCTGGTGCTCGGCGCGGCCCCGGTCGCGGTCCGACCGCTGCGCCGGGTGCTGGGCGGGGCCCGGGGCCGCGACCTGATCCCCGCGCTGGAGCACACCTGCTGGCTGCTGCTGGCCTTCGGGACGCTGCTGACGACGGGTCTGGCCCTGTGAGCGCCGCCGAGGCGGGGCAGCAGCACCCCGGGGCGCCCGACCACGAGGTGCCAGACCACGAGGTGCCAGACCACGAGGTGCTGGTGATCGGGGCCGGCTTCTCCGGCATCGGCACCGCCGTCGGGCTGCTGCGCGCCGGCATCGACGACTTCCTGCTGCTCGACGAACAGGACGACATCGGGGGCTCGTGGCACGCCAACCGCTATCCCGGGGTCGCCGTCGACATCAGTGCCTTCTCCTACTCCTTCGCCTTCGAGCCGCACCCGGCCTGGTCGCGGGCCTTCCCGCCGGGCGCGGAGCTCAAGGCCTACGCCGACCACTGCGTGGACAAGTACCGCCTGCGCTCCCGGCTTCGCCTGAACTCCCGTGTGGTACGGGCCGATTACCGCGACTCCGGGCACCTGTGGGAGGTGCTGCTGGCCGACGGCACGGCGCTGACGGCGCGGTTCGTGGTCTGCGCCACCGGGTGGCTGACCCGGCCGAAGACCCCGGAGCTGGCGGGTCTCGACCGCTTCGCCGGCCCGGTGGTGCACACCGCGCGCTGGGACTCCTCGCTGGACCTGCGCGGCCGCCGCGTGGCGGTGGTCGGCACCGGCGCCTCGTCCGTCCAACTCGTCCCCGAGATCGCCCCGTTGGTGGAGCAGCTCGACGTCTACCAGCGCACGCCCACCTGGGTCTTCCCCAAACCCGACCTGCCCGTCCCCGCGGCCGTGCGCGGCGTGTTCGCCCGGGCGCCGTGGACCCAGCGGGCGGTCCGGCTCGCCACCGACACCGCCACCGAGCTCTCCTTCGTCATCGCCATGATCCACTACCGGCGGTTCCCCTTCCTGGTCCGCGGCGGAGAGGCGTTCTCCCGGCTCTATCTGCGCCAACAGGTGCGCGGTGACCGGGAGTTGATGGAGGCACTGGCGCCGTCGTACCGGCTCGGCTGCAAGCGGCCCTCCTTCGGCAAGGGCTACTGGCGGGCGTTCACCCGGGACAACGTCCGGCTGGTCACCGACCCGATCGCGCGGATCACCGAGGGCGGCGTGCTGACGGCGGACGGCACCGAGCGGGCGGCCGACGTCCTGGTCCTCGCGACCGGCTTCCACGTCCTGGACAACCTGCCGCCGTTCCCGCTGTTCGGCCAAGGGGGTCGGGAACTCGGGGAGTTCTGGGCGAGCGACCGGTTCCAGACCTACGAGGGCAGCTCGGTGAAAGGCTTCCCCAACCTCTGGTTCATCGTGGGCCCGTACTCGTTCACCGGCGGCTCCTGGTTCGGCATGATCGACTACCAGGTCACCCATCTGCTGCGGGTGATCGGCGAGGCCCGCCGCCGGGGCGCGACCCAGGCGGTGGTGCGGCCCGAGCGGCACGACGCCTCGTTCGCGAAGGTGCTGCGCCGGCAGCGCGACACCGTCTTCGCGGACGCCGGCTGCCGCGGGACGAACAGCTACTACTTCGACCGCCACGGCGACGCGCCGGCCGTGCGGCCCGCCTCCACCTACGAGGCGGCGTGGCGGGCCCGCAGTTTCGACCTCGACGACTACCGGTACGAGCGGGTCCGCAGCGGTGGCACGGCCGCACCGGCCACGGCAGCACGGGACACGACCGTGCCCGCCGCCGTGCACCCGGAAGGGGCACCGCGTGCGACCGCCTGAGCCCCACCAGCGGGACCGCCGGCTGCGCCTGATGTACGCGCTGTGCGGCGGCGCCGGCTTCCTGGTCATGGCGACGATGGCCGTCACGTTCGTCGTGCGCAACGCCGACGCGGGCCCGTGGGGCGTGATGCGGAACTTCCTGCGCGACGCCACCGGGAACCTCGCGTCCGACTTCGTCTACGCGGACCTGGCACTGACCTGGGCAGCGCTCGGGGCCTTCATGGTGGTCGAGGCACGGCGGTGGCGGATCCGCCACGTCTGGGCCTACATCGTGGGCGCGCCCGCGCTCGCGCTGGTCGTGAGCTTCTCCGTCTTCATGTACGTCCGCCAGTCCCGGATCGCCGCCGCACGCGGCGCCGTCCCCGTCCCCGACTCCCCCGCCGCCACCGGCTTCCCCACCGCCACCGTCCCCGCCACCGTCCCCGCCTCGAAAGGGCCGCAGCGATGACCACCACCGACGCCCCGGGCATCCCCGGCACCGTCGAACACGCCCTGGCCCTGGCCGCCGACGCGCTCCGCCGACGCCAGGACGCCGACGGCTTCTGGAAGGGCGACTTCGAGACCAGCCTCATCGGCGAGGCGGGCGAGGTCGTCCTGCGCCACTACCTGCGCCTGTCCGACGACGGCACGACGGCCGCCGACGCCCGGACCATCCTCGCCGAGCAGAGCCCCACCGGCGGCTGGGCCGCCTACCACCAGGGCCCTGACGAACTCCTGCTCTCGGTCTTCTGCTACGTCGCCCTGCGCCTGGCCGGCCACCACCCCGACGAGCCGCCGATGCGCGCGGCGGCCGCCTCGATCCGGGCCGGCGGCGGCATCGAGGCCGTCGACAACCTCCTCATGCTCGCCTGGCTGGCCGTCATCGGCCTCTGGCCGTGGAGCGACATCCCGCTCGTCCCGCCGGAGATCGTGCTGCTGCCCAGCCGGTTCCCGGGGAACATCTACCACTTCGGGGCCGCCGCCCGCGGCATCGTGGTCGCCAACAGCCTCTTCATGGCGAGCCGCCCCGTCGTGCCCGCCGGATTCGACCTCCGCGAACTCTTCCGCCGGCCCGACGCCCGGCGGCTGCCGAGGTCCCTGCCCGTCCGCTGCGCGACCGCCCTCAGCCACTGGTACGCCCGCCGCCCGGTCCGCGCCCTGCGTCGCCGGGCGATCGACAAGGCCACCCGCTGGCTCGTCGACACCCAGGAGACGGACGGCAGTTGGGGCGGCAACTGGCCGCAGACCGCGAACGTCCTGATGGGCCTGGACGCGGCGGGCGTGCGCCGCGACCACCCGAGCGTCGTCGCCGCCCTGTCCGCGCTCGACCGCTACGTGGTCGAGCGCGACGGGCAGCGCCGGATCGAGATGTGGACCTCCGTCGTCATGGACACCGCCCTCGCCCTGTCCGCGAGTGCCGCGGCCGGCGGCCCCGGGGCCGGGGCGGCCGACGGACCGGCCGTCCGCTGGCTCCTCGACAACCAGGTCACCGAACTCGGCGACTGGGCGGTGCTGACGAAGGACCCCGTCCCCGGCGGCTGGCCCTACGAGTTCACCAACAACGCCAATCCCGACGCCGACGACACCGCCTTCGCCGTCGTGGCGCTGCGCCGGGTCCGGCCGCGCGGCAGCGACCCGGCCGTCGACGAGGCCTGTCGGCGCGCCCACCGCTGGCTGCTGTCCCAGCAGTGCGAGGACGGCGGCTGGGCCGCCTTCGAACCGTTGCGCTGGCGGCTGCCCGGCCGCTCCCGGCTCGCCGAGATCGGCTTCCTGGAGGCACCGTCCGCCGACGTCACCGGCCACGTCCTGGAAGCGCTCGCCGCCGACGGCCACGCGGAGACCCCCGCGGCCCGCCGCGGCGTCGAGTGGCTGCGCCGCCAGCAGCGCCCGGACGGCTCCTGGCCCGGCTGGTGGGCCTGCTACCACCTGCACGGCACCAGCGCCGCCGTCACCGGCATGGCCGCCTGCGGGGTGCCGCCCGGCGACCCGGCGCTGCGACGGGCCTGCGAGTGGCTCCTCGCCCACCAACGGCCCGACGGCGGCTGGGGCGAGTCCGTCCGCGCGCTGCACGACCCCGAGTGGATCGGACGGGGCGACAGCACCCCCTCCCAGACGGCCTGGGCCCTGTTGGCGCTCGTCGCCGCCGGACGGGCCGACAGCGCGCCGGTGCGGGCCGGCCTGGACTTCCTGGTCCGCACCCAGCAGGCCGACGGCGACTGGGCCGAGCCCTGGCACACCTGGGTGGTGCACCACGACGGCCTGTACTGGCGCGACAGCCTGCTGCGGCTGATCTACCCCGTGCTCGCCATGGCGGCGCACCGGGCCGCCGTCGACGGAGGTGCGGCGTGACGGCGGACACCGACCCGGGCACGCGGGAGCGCGAGGACGTCACCGTCGTGGGCGGCGGCCTCGCCGGCATGACGGCGGCCTGGACGCTGCGGCGGCTCGGCCTCCCCGTCCGGCTGCTCGAAGCCTCGCCCGAACTCGGCGGCATGGCCGGCTCCCGGGTGATCGACGGCCGGACCGAGGACCACGGCGTCCACATCTTCCCCGCCTGGTACCGCAACACGCTGCGCCTGGTCGGGGAACTCGGCCTCGCCGACAACCTGCGCACCGCCCGCAAGTTCCACCAGCTGCTCCCTGGAACGGAGTTCCGCACCGCCGACACCCCGGCCGCCGACCGGCTGCTGTTCCTCTACGGCGTGCTCGACCTGCTCGCCCAGGACTACCGCGCGGGCGACGAGTCCCTGCACGACTTCCTGCGCGGACGCCGCTACCTCTCCCCCGCCGCGATCGCCGACATCGAGCACCTCTTCGTCGCCTCCAGCGCCGCCGAGAGCACCGCGGTCTCGGCGGCCGGGTTCCGCGGCAGCATCGCCGCCTTCGTCCGCCACCCCGGCCGGGTCCGGATGCCGCGCGGCGACCTCCAGCACTGGTTCATCGGGCCCTTCCGGCAACGGCTGGAGGCCGCGGGCGTCGAGGTGCTGACCGGGCGCGAGCTCACGGCGGTGACGACCGACGACCACCGGGTGCGCACCCTCACCCTGCGCGGCCCGGCCGGCGCCGACACCGACATCGAGGAAGCGGTCACCGGCCAGCTGGTCCTCGCGGTCCCGCACGGCCGCCTGGCCGCCCTGGGACCCGGGATCACCGGGGCGCTGCGCCCGGCGCACGGGATCCTGGAACTGACCTCCCGTCCGCTGGGCGCCCTCCACCTGTACCTGCGCCGCCGTCTGCCGGGACTGCCCGACGAGCACATCCGCCTGGTCGGCTCACCGCACGCGATCACGCTGATCGACGTCGGGCAGACCTGGCCCGGGCACCGCGACAGCCTGCTCAACTGCGTCGTCGGCCGGGTGGCCGCGCTCCGGCACCTCGCCGACGACGAGGCCGTCAAGATCCTGGTGGAGGAGCTGATGACCTATCTCCCCGGCCTCGACTGGGAGGACATCGAGCACATCTGCTACCAGCCGCACTCCTCGTCCCCCTTCCACGCGCCCGGACCCGGCTCGGCCCGCCACCGGCCGCAGGCCTTCACCGCGTTCGCCGACCTCCACCTGGCCGGCGACTTCTGCGCCGCACCGGCGGGTGTGGCCGGCATGGAGGCGGCGGTCCGCTCGGGCCTGCTGGCGGCCGAGTCGGTCCGCCGCAGGCTGCGGCCCGAACTGCCGCCGGTGCGCGTCGAGACGATCGGCGACGTCCCGGCGCCGGTCGCCCGGCTGCTGCGGGCGGCACTCGGTCCGGCCGTCGCCGCCGTCCGGAGGCGGTCCGGCGGGAACGGATCCGGCGGGAACGGGTCCGTCCGGCGGTAGCCGGTTCCCGTCCGGTGGAGACCCCACCGGGCGGGAACCGGCCGCGCGGGAAGCACGGACCACGGGGCACGCGCACGGAGCACCAGACACGGAGCACGGGCAGCACGGACCACGCGGTGCACCCAGCTCGTGGTGCACGGACACACGGGGGAACGACATGATCCACGCACTCGTCGCCGGAGGCGGCATCGGCGGCCTGGCCACGGCCCTGGCGCTGGCCCGCACCGGCCACCGCGTCACCGTCCTGGAGCGCCAGGACGCCTTCACCGACATCGGCGCCGGCATCCAGATCGCGCCCAACGGCTTCCACGCCCTGAACCGGCTGGGCGTGGGCCGGGCCGTCCGCGACCGCGCCGTGCTCGTCGACGAACTGCGCCTCATGGACGCGACCACCGGGCGCGAGCTGGTCGCCCTGCCCGTCGGCGGACGCTACCGGCAGCGCTTCGGCGACCCGTACGCGGTGGTCCACCGGCGGGACCTGCACACCCCACTGCTCACGGCATGCCGGGCGGTCGGGACCGTCGACCTGGTGGCGGGCGCCGGGGTGCGGCGCCACCACCAGGACGCGCACCGGGTGACCGCCACCACCGCGGACGGCCGGACCTTCTCCGGCGACTTCCTGGTGGGCGCCGACGGCATCCGCTCCACCGTCCGGGCCCAGCTGCTGGGCGACGGCCCGCCCCGCCCCTGCGGGCACACCATCTACCGCACCCTCGTCCCCATGGAGCGGGTGCCGCGGTGGCTGCGCCGCAACGCCGTGACGCTGTGGGCCGGCCCCGGCTGGCACGTGGTCCACTACCCCGTCGCCGGCGGTTCCTGCCTCAACCTCGCCGCGGTGCTCGACGACGGCGCCGCCGAGGCCGTCTCGGGCCGCCCGGCCGAGCGGGCCGCCGTCCTGCGGCGGTTCGCCGACCCCGGCCCCGTCCCGGGCGCGCTGCTGCGGCTCGGCGAGGACTGGCGCCGGTGGGTGCTGTGCGACCGCGACCCGGTCGACGTCTGGACCCGCGGCCGCGTGACGCTGACGGGCGACGCCGCCCACCCGATGCTCCAGTACGCCGCCCAGGGCGCCTGCCAGGCCCTGGAGGACGCCGTCGTCCTCGGCGACCTGCTCGCCGACGCCCCGACCGCCGACGTCCCCCAGCGGCTGGAGCGCTACAACGCCGCCCGCCGCGAGCGCACCGCCCGGGTCCAGCTGCTCTCCCGCGAGATGGGCGCCCGGCTCTACCACCCGGCCGGCGCGGACGCCCGGGCCCGCGACGCGCTGCTGCGCCCGCTCGACGAGGACGCGCTCCACCAGCGGGTCGCCTGGCTGCACGGCACCCCCGTCCGGGCGGACGCCGGCGGGGGCGGGTAGGGCCTGTCCCTGCACGAAAGGGCAGAGCTCCCGGCCCCGCCATATGGAAGCCGTCAGGACCGGCCGCGCGGCGGATTTCCGCGCCTATCGTCCTTCTCGGTCGAGACGAAAAAGGTCTCCGATGCGAGCAGAAAGACGATTCCGCCATGAAAACCCTGTCCCGCCTGAAACGCGCTTTCGCCTGCGGGGTCACCGCCGTCGCCCTGGTCGGCGGCCTCACCGCGCAGTCCGCCCAGGCCGCGCCGTCGCCCGGTTATCCGGTGGACAAGACCTGCGGGACCCCGGCCGTGCCGGGCGGCGGCAACTGCATGACCTCGCTGATCAGCTCCGGCTTCGACATGATCCGGGCGATGCGCGGCGCCGCCAACGCCAACAAGCTGGACAACGCGGAGTTCACGCAGAAAACCGCGGCGCAGCTGAGCCAGAAGTTTCCCGGGTTCAATGTCCTGGTGTTCAAGACCGTGGGCACCGACATGTACGACACCGAATGGTTCACGAACGAGCACAAGGCCGATATGAAGGGGGTGCTGATCGACACCACCTACAAGCTCAACCATTTCATGAACAAGGAGGAGCAGAAGGATCCCTCGGGTTACGACAAGTTCCGGATCTGGGTGTTCCAGGGCGAGTCGACCTTCCGCAACCGGGGCGACGGCGGCTACATGAACTGGGCGTTCGTCGGCAACGACGGCGACAGCGTCAAGAAGGAGTCGTGGACCTGCCGGTCGGGCACCGCCCGGCCCTACAAGTGCGACGGCGACGTGCGCACCCTGCACTTCCCGGCCCGCTCCGGCTACGGCAGCAGGACGGGCAGCCTGACCCCCGACGTCAGCGCCCCCGGCTACCACGCCTGCCTGGACGTCAGCGGCAACGGCACCGCGAACGGCACCCCCGTGCAGATGTGGGAGTGCAACGGCGGCGACGCCCAGAAGTGGACGTACAACGGCTACAAGCTCCGGGCGGCCAACGGCAAGTGCCTGGACCTGGCGGACAACAGGGCCGCCAACGGGAACAAGCTCCAGGTCTGGGACTGCCTGGAGATCCCCGGCCAGCGCTGGCACATGTCGCCCAGCGGCGGCCTGCGCCACATGACGGACCAGGACGACCGGTCCAAGGACGTCTGCATCGACGACTACAGCGGCCGCACCGCCAACGGCAGCTCCGTGGTGGCCTGGGCCTGCGGTTCCGAGAGCAACCGCGACGCGCCCAACCAGAACTGGGCCTGGGGCGGCACCCCGCCGACCACCAACCCGACCAACCCCACCACGCCGGGTAACGGCGCCGATGTGACCCTGAAGCTCGACAACGGCCTGGGCGCCCTCCCCGTCAGCGGCTCCGCCGGTGCCGCCGTGGTCCCCGGGATCCGGGGCGGCAACGAGTCCAAGTGGAAGCTCACCCCGGTGGGCGGCGGCCGCTACCGGATCACCAGCTCCTACGGCCTCGACCTCACCGAGAGCGGCGGCTACATGGCCGAGCTCCAGCCGTGGAGCAACTCCTCCAAGCAGAAGTGGGAGCTCTTCGGCGTCGGCAACGGCAGGTACCAGATCCGGATCTCCGACGACGACTGCCTCGCCCACGACTCCGACTTCAAGCAGCTCGGCGTGTGGACCTGCAAGCGCGGCTGGCAGCAGGAGTGGGTGCTGGAATCGGCCTCCGGCGGCGTGATCACCCCGGGCGGCGGGGGCACGCCGACCGACCCGAAGGACCCGAAGCCCCCGACGGGCGGCGGCGGAGCGAGCGTCCCGACCGAGCGGCCGCTGTTCCTCAAGCTCGACAACGGCCTGGGCGCCACGGCCCCCAACGAGACCGCGAGCTGGGGCGCGCCGGTCCTGGGCGGCATCCTGGGCTACAAGGGGTCCACCTGGACGATCAAGCCGCTCGGGGGTGACCGCTACCGGATCGTCAACGACCTCGGCTACAACCTCACCGAGAACCCCGACACCTACGTGGCCGAGCAGCAGGCCTGGGGCGACACCTCCAACCAGAAGTGGAAGTTCGTCGGCGTCGGCAACGGCAAGTACCGGATCCAGATCTCCGACGACGACTGCCTGACCCACGACTCCGACCACAAGCAGCTCGGCGTGTGGACCTGCGAGGGCGGCTGGAAGCAGGAGTGGTCCCTCCAGCTCCGCTGACGGACGGCGGCCGGGGCCGGTGCCGGGGCGGAAGCCCCCGGCACCGGCCCCGGCACCACGTGCGGGCGGTCCCGGCACCACGTGCGGGCGGTCCCGGCCGGGTGCTTGGTCCCGGCCCGGCGGCGGCGGATGATCCTCGGCATGGAGACACTTCAGCTCACCCAGGACCCGCGGGCGTACGCCTGCATGCTCGTCCGCCGGCCCGCCGACGAGGCGTTCCGGGCGTTCGCCGACCCGGCCGTCACGACCCGGTTCTGGTACAGCGGGAGCAGTGGGCCGATGGTGCCGGGCGCCGCGCTGCGCTGGGAGTGGGAGACGTACGGGGCCTCGGCCGAGGTCAAGGTCCTGGAGGTGGCGGAGGGGCGTCTGATCCGGTTCGAGTGGGGCAACTACGACCGGCCGACGACCGTCGAGCTGAGGTTCACCCCGCGCTCGGCGGAGGCCGCCTTCGTCGAGGTCACCGAGACCGGTTTCCGGGGGTCGGGGGACGAGACCCTGCGCTGGGTGAACGACACCGTCGGTGGCTTCACCACCACGCTGTGCGCGATGAAGGCCCTGCTGGAGCACGGCATCGAGCTCAACGCCGTGCCCGACCACCACCCGGCCTGACCCCGTCCCCACTGCTCCTCGACCCGGCTCCTCTCGCCGGCTCCCCGGCCCGATCGACCGGCGCGCACGACGCCCCTGGCGTGTCGCGCGCGCCGACCGACTAACCTGGACCGCTTGCCCGTACCGCCGTCCCGCTTGAGGAGCCCAGCGCCGTGTCCGACAGCTTCGCGCACCTGCACGTCCACACGGAGTACTCGATGCTGGACGGGGCCGCGAAGAACGGCAAGCTCTTCGCCGAGGCGGAGAGACAGGGCATGCCCGCCATCGCGATGAGTGACCACGGCAACATGTTCGGCGCCTACGAGTTCTTCCACGCCGCCGCCAAGACCGGCGTCAAGCCGATCATCGGCATCGAGGCGTACGTCGCCCCGTCCTCCCGCTTCCACAAGAAGCAGGTGTTCTGGTCGCCCGGCGGCCAGCGGCCGGCCAGCTCCGACGGCGAGGGCGGCAAGGACGTCTCCGGCGGCGGCCGCTACACCCACATGACCATGTGGGCACAGAACGCCACCGGCCTGCGGAACCTCTTCAAGCTCTCCTCGCTCGCGTCGATGGAGGGCTACTACATGAAGCCCCGGATGGACCGGGAGCTGATCGCCGCCAACGCCACCGGCATCATCGCCACCACCGGCTGCCCCTCCGGCGAGGTGCAGACCCGGCTGCGGCTCGGGCAGTACGAGGAGGCCGTCAAGGCGGCCGGCGCCTACCAGGACATCTTCGGCAAGGAGAACTACTTCCTGGAGCTGATGGACCACGGCCTGTCCATCGAGCAGGACGTGCGCGAGGACCTGCTGCGCCTCGCCAAGCAGCTGAACATCCCGCTGCTGGCCACCAACGACTCGCACTACGTCACCGCCGACCAGGCGGACGCCCACGACAGCCTGCTCTGCGTCGGCGTGGGCAAGAACAAGGACGACCCGAACCGGTTCAAGTTCCAGGGCACCGGCTACTACGTCAAGACCGCCGAGGAGATGCGCGAGCTCTTCCGCGAGCTGCCGGAGGCCTGCGACAACACGCTGGCCATCGCGGAGCGGGTCGAGTCGTACGACGAGGTGTTCACCTACGTCGACCGGATGCCGCAGTTCGACGTGCCCGAGGGCGAGACCCAGGCCTCGTTCCTGCGCCAGAAGATCGCCGCCGGGCTCCAGCACCGCTACGGCGACAACCCGAGCCAGGAGGTGCTGGACCGGGTCGAGCTGGAGATGGGCGTCATCTCCCCGATGGGCTTCGACGCCTACTTCCTCGTGGTCGCCGACATCTGCCAGTACGCCCGGGACAACGGCATCCCGGTCGGCCCCGGCCGAGGCTCGGCGGCCGGCTCGATGGTCTCCTACCTGACCCGGATCACCGAGCTGGACCCGCTGGAGCACGACCTGCTGTTCGAGCGGTTCCTGAACCCCGAGCGCATCAACCCCCCGGACGTCGACATCGACTTCGACGACCGCCAGCGCGACCAGATGGTGCGCTACGTCACCGACAAGTACGGCTCCGCCTACACCGCCCAGGTCAACACCTTCGGCACGATCAAGGCCAAGGCCGCCGTCAAGGACGCCAACCGCATCCTCGGCTACCCGTTCGCGATGGGCGACCGGATCACCAAGGCGATGCCGCCGGACGTCATGGGCAAGGGCGTCCCGCTGGCGGACCTCTTCAACGACAAGCACCCTCGGTACAACGAGGGCACCGAGATCCGCTCGCTGTACGAGAACGAGCCCGATGTCAAGAAGATCATCGACACCGGGCTGGGCATCGAGGGCCTGATCCGCGGCACCGGTGTGCACGCCGCGGCCGTCATCCTCTCCTCGACGCCACTGCTGGATCTCATCCCGCTGCACATGCGGGACAAGGACGGCGTGATCATCACCGGCTTCGACTACCCGTCGTGCGAAGCCATGGGCCTGATCAAGATGGACTTCCTGGGGCTGCGGAACCTGGGCATCATCGATCACTGCATCAAGATCGTCAAAGCCAACCGCGGCGTGGACGTCGACATCGAGAAGATCCCGATCGACGACCCCACCACCTACCAGCTGCTGGCCCGCGGCGACACCCTCGGCGTGTTCCAGCTCGACGGCGGCCCCATGCGCGCCCTGCTCAAGCTGATGAAGCCCACCGAGTTCGCCGACATCTCCGCCGTCTCCGCGCTCTACCGGCCCGGCCCGATGGGCATGAACTCGCACACCAACTACGCGCTGCGCAAGAACGCCCAGCAGGAGATCATCCCGATCCACCCGGAGCTGGAGGCGCCGCTCGCCGACGTCCTCGGCCCCACCTACGGCCTCATCGTCTACCAGGAGCAGGTCCAGCGAGCGGCCCAGGTGCTCGCCGGCTACTCGCTCGGACAGGCCGACCTGCTCCGCCGGGCGATGGGCAAGAAGAAGAAGGAGGTGCTGGAGAAGGAGTTCGTCCCCTTCCACGCCGGCTGCAAGGAGCGCGGCTACTCCGACGAGGCCATCCAGGCCGTCTGGGACGTCCTGGTCCCGTTCGCCGGCTACGCCTTCAACAAATCGCACTCCGCCGCGTACGGACTGGTCTCCTACCAGACCGCCTACCTCAAGGCGAACTACCCGGCCGAGTACATGGCCGCCCTGCTCACCTCGGTCGCCGACGACAAGGACAAGATGGCGATCTACCTGGCCGAGTGCCGGCAGATGGGCATCCGGATCCTCTCCCCCGACGTCAACGAGTCGGTGGTCGACTTCACCGCCGTCGGCAGCGACGTCCGCTTCGGCCTGAAGGCGGTGCGCAACGTCGGCGTCCCGGTCATCGAATCGCTGGTGGCCACCCGGGCGGAGAAGGGCAAGTACACCTCGTTCCCGGACTTCCTGGACAAGGTCGAGCTGGTGGTGTGCAACAAGCGCACCGTCGACTCCCTGGTCAAGGCGGGCGCGTTCGACTCACTCGGGCACACCCGGCTCTCGCTGAGCACCGTGCACGAGTCCGCGATCGACGCCGTCACCGGCCTGAAGAAGCAGCAGGCGATCGGCCAGGACGACCTCTTCGGCGCCCTCGACGCCGAGGAGGGCGGCGGCATCGGGCTGGACTTCCAGCTCACCGACCGCGAATGGCCGCGCCGCCAACTGCTCTCCCTGGAGCGGGAGATGCTCGGTCTCTACGTCTCCAGCCACCCGCTGGACGGCGCCGAGCACATCCTCTCCCAGAACCGTGACACCTCGATCGCCGACCTGCTCGGCTCGGGCCGCACCGAGGGCGAGGTCCGCCTCTCCGGCCTCATCACCGCGGTGGACCGCCGGATCAACAAGGCCGGCAACGCCTGGGCGATCATCACCGTCGCCGACCGCGACGGCTCGGTCGAGGTGCTCTTCTTCCCGGCCACCTACAACCTGATGGCCGAGCAGATGATCGAGGACAACGTCGTCTCGGTCCGGGGCCGCCTCAACGAGCGCGACGGCTCGCTGAGCATCTTCGGGCAGGAACTCACCACCCTCGACGTCTCCTCCGCCGAACTCGGCACCAAGCCCCCGGTCCAGATCACCGTCCCGGCCGCCCGGGTCACCCCCGGGGTCGTCGCCGAGCTCAAGCTCGCCCTCCAGGCCCACCCCGGCGACGTCCCCGTCCGCCTGCTCACCACCGGCTGGGACAAGGACACCCTCTACGAGCTGGGCTTCCAGGTGAACCCGGACAACGGCTTCGCCTCCGACGTCAAGACCCTGCTCGGCAACCGCGCCTGGATGGGCACGAGCATCCGCTGACGGAGCCCGGCGGCGGTGCGGCGAGGCGGGCCGGTGGTGGTCCGACGGCGGGCCGGTGGTCGTACACCGGCCCGCCTCGCCGTGCCGCGCCCCGCCGTGACCTGCTAGGTTCCCTCCCGACGAACGTACGTACGGGGGGCAGCACTGTGGTCGGACTGGGAGCAATCGCGGGAATCGCACTGGTGGAACTCGGCATGGTGATGACACCGGGGCCGAACATGATCTACCTGGTCTCCCGCTCGATCGCCCAGGGCCGCCGGGCCGGGCTGACCTCGCTGGCCGGGGTCGCCCTCGGCTTCCTGGTCTACCTGTTCGCGGTGTCCGCCGGGATCGCCACCGTCTTCGCGCTGGTGCCGGAGATCTACCTGGCGGTCAAGCTGGCCGGGGCCGGCTACCTGCTGTGGCTCGCCTGGAAGGCCGTCCGGCCGGGCGGGCGCTCCGCGTTCGCCGCCCAGGAGCTGCCGCACGACGGGCCCCGCAAGCTCTTCCTGATGGGCCTGCTCACCTGCCTGCTCAACCCCAAGGTGGCGATCCTCTACATCTCGCTGCTGCCGCAGTTCGTCGACCCCTCGCGCGGCCACGTCGGCCTGCAGGGCGTGGTGCTGGGGCTGACCCTGATCGTGGTCGGGGTCGCGGGCAACGCCTTCTTCATCGTCACGGCCGGCTCCGTCGCCGGGTTCTTCTCCCGGCACCCGCTCTGGCAGCGCGTGCACCGCTACGTGGTGGGCACCGCCCTGGCCGGCTTCGCCGTCCGGATCGCCACCGAGCGTTCGGGCGCGGCGGTCGCCCTGCGCTGACCGCAGCGCCCGCCCGGTGCGTTCGGCACCGCTCGGGCCGGCGCTCGCGTGGCGCCCGGCCCGGACCGGTGCTCAGGCGGCGCGGCAGAGTCCCGTGGGGTCGGCGGCCGCGGTCGAGGCGCGGGCGACGGCCACGTTCAGGGGGCGGGCCGCGGTGGCGGCCGCCGACCGGGTGCGCGCGAAGACGACCAGGCGCAGCACCGCGAACCGGGCGACGCCCGCCAGCGCGGAGGCCGAGAGGTAGACGGCCTGTTCGGCCACCGCGCCGGGCCGTGCCACCACCTGGTGCAGGACGAGCACGGCCGAGCAGGTCACCGCGTACGCGGCCGCCGCCGATCCGGCCGACTGGACGTGCTGGCGCCAGGTCGCACGGCCGCCCGCGCCGAAGGTGAAGCGGGCGTGCAGCTCGGTCGCGAGCAGCGTGGAGACCACGGTGACCAGCGCGTTGACCAGGACCCAGGGGACCTGCGGGAGCCACGCAGCCAGGGCCGCCACGGCGAAGCTCGCGGCCACTCCCACACCGCCGCCACAGACCACGAAGCGGGCGAAGGCGACGAGGCCCCCGACCTCCGCCCGCTCCCGGCGCCGCTCTGCCGCCATGATCCGCCCCCTCCGGTTCCCGCTCCCCGGAACGCGCGCTCCCGGCCGCGGGGCCGGGAGCGCGCGTTCCCCCTTGGCATCAGCATGGCGTAACCAATGGCGCCATGTCCAGTCCGAGTGGTGCCACAGTGGCGCCATGCGCTGGACGAGGGCACCCCCTACCGGAACAGGCGGTCGCCGCTGTTCGCCATCCGATGGGTGCCGCCGTGGCGGTTGACCCAGTCACGGACGAGGTTGACGGCATTGGCGCACTGCCAGCCGCTGTCGTACTCGCGCACGCCGGTGAAGGCGCCGTAGCCGGCGATGATGCCGTCCACCTGGCCGTCGCCGAGGAGCTTGTCGACGTACCACGGGTCGTTGTAGGTGGTCGTCCAGGAGAAGGTGGCCGCGAGCCGGCCGGCAGCCCGGTCGGCGGCGCCCTTCTTCAGTTCGGCGCAGGTGTTCCAGGTGGCCTCGGTGCAGTTGCCGAAGCCCTTGGTGATGTCGCTGTCCCCGTAGTCCATCGCCCGGCGACCGGCCGGGAAGCCGGAGCCGGAGCGGTCGAAGGCGCCGAGCACCTGGTCGCGGGTGCCGGTCGTGGTGATGCCCTCCAACGGGCCGAGCCGGCCCGCCAGGCTCTGCCAGCCCCGGCCGCCGACGTCCGGGGTGCTGCCGCCGTGGTACTCGTAGAAGCCGTAGAGCACCTGGATCCCGGCGGCCGTCAGCCGCTGGGCCTTGTCGCGCAGACCGGCGACGCTGCAGGTGCGGTTGGGCGCCTCGCCGCAGTAGTTGGGGTCCTTGATGTCCAGCCAGACCAGTGACAGCCGGCGGCCCGCGTCGGCGTGGGAGAGGATGCGGTCCAGCATGCTGTCGAAGCTGGGCCCGAGGCGGTTCTCGCCGGCCGAGGAACAGTCGTGCCAGGCGCGCCACTCGTTCGGGTTCCACCAGGCGCAGACGTCGATCTCGATGGCGTTGGCGCCGTGGCCGATCGCGGCGTCCACCCCGTCCAGGGTGTCCACCCGGTGCGCGACGGCGTAGACCGGGCGGCGCGCGTCGGCGGCCTGGGCTCCGGCGGCCTGGGTTCCGGCGGCCTGCGCGGGGGACGCGAGGGCGGTGGTCCCGAGGATCCCGCACAGCGCCACCACCAGGGCGGGCAGCATCCGCAGGCGGGCACCGCGCGGGCGGATGCTGCGGCGAGTCATCGTCACGAGGTCGCTCCCTTCTCGTCGTCCGTCAATCGTCGGTACTTGATTTGTCCGTCCTCCGTCAATCGATATCACCAACCGTGCGTCGACGTACGGTGAACGGCAGGTTCGGCGGAGAATGCGGTGGTGGCCGCACGGGCCGTCAGGCCGGGGCCGCCGAGCCCTTGTGCGGCACCGATTTGCCATTCCTTTACACTTCTGTAGAACCGATCATCCCCTGCCGTAAAGGATTCGCGGACCTCGCGATGGACGAGCCTCCCAGTCACCCTCCAGCTGTTCCCTGCCCGCCCCCTGCCCGTCCTGCGGCCCGGACCGGGGCGGGGGTGACCCGGTGAGCGAGGTGCTCCTGCTGGTCCTGGCCCTGCTCCTGACCGCGGCCTGCGCCCTGTTCGTCGCCGCCGAGTTCTCCCTCACCACCGTGGAGCGCGCCGCCGTCGAACGAGCGGCCGAGGCCGGTGAGCGGGGCGCCGCGACCGCACTCAAGGCCGTCCGGCGGCTCACCTTCCAGCTCTCCGGTGCCCAACTGGGCATCACCATCACCAGCCTGGTGATCGGCATGATCGCGCAGCCCTCGGTGGCCGCGCTGCTCCGCGGACCACTGGAGGCCGTCGGCCTGCCCGAGGCCGCCGCCGAGACCGGCTCACTCGTCCTCGGCGTGCTGCTGTCGACCGTCGTGCTGATGGTCGCCGGCGAACTCGTGCCCAAGAACTGGGCGATCTCCCGCCCCCTGGCCGTCGCCAAGGTGGTGGCCGCCCCGCAGTACTGGTTCTCGGCCGCGTTCGCGCCGTTCATCGGCCACTTGAACAACACCGCCAACCGCGTCGTCCGGCGGTTCGGCCTGGAGCCGGCCGAGCACCTCGCCTCCGCCCGCACCCCGCAGGAACTGGTCGCGCTCGCCCGGCACTCCGCCCGCGAGGGCGTCATGGAGCCGGACACCGCCGAGCTGTTCATCCGCTCGCTCAACCTGCGCGAGCTGACGGCGGAGAACGTCATGAAGCCCCGGGTGGACGTCCAGGCCCTGGCGGAGCACGCCACCGCGGCCGACGTCGCCGACCTCACCCGGGCCACCGGCCTCTCCCGCTTCCCGGTCTACCGGGACAGCCTCGACCACGTCGTCGGCACCGTCCACATCAAGGACGCCCTCGGCGTGCCCGTCGAGCGGCGGGCGAGCCGGCGGGTGTCGGCGCTGATGACCGAGCCGATGCTGGTCCCCGAGACCCTCACCGTCGACCGCCTCCTCGACCGGATGCGCGGCGAGGAGACCCTCGCCGTGGTCATCGACGAGTACGGCGGCACCGCCGGCATCGTCACCCTGGAGGACATCGTCGAGGAGGTCGTCGGCGAGGTCCGCGACGAGCACGACCCCACCGGGACCCCCGACCTGGTCGACCTCGGCACCGCCGACGACGGCCGGCACGGGTGGGACTCCGACGGCATCACCCGCACCGACGAGCTCGAAGCCATCGGCATGCCGGTGCCCGAGGGGCCGTACGAGACGCTGGCCGGCCTGATCGCCGAGCGGCTCGGCCGGATCCCGAGGGTCGGCGACGCCGTCGAGGTGGACGGCTGGACGCTGGAGGTCGGCGCCGTCGCCCACCACGTCGCCGAGCGGGTGCGGATCACCGCCCCCGAACCCGCCGCCTCCCCCGACGACGACCGCCCCGAGCGCCAGGAGGGGAACCGATGACCGCCGTCCAACTGATCATCGGCCTGCTCACCATCGTGGCCAACGCCTTCTTCGTCGGCGGCGAGTTCGCCCTCATCTCGGTGCGGCGCAGCCAGGTCGAACCCCTCGCCGAGGCCGGCGACCGCCGGGCCCGAACCGTCATCTGGGGCCTGGAGCACGTCTCCGCCATGCTGGCCACCGCCCAACTCGGCATCACCGTCTCCTCGCTGGTGCTCGGCATGGTCGCCGAACCGGCCATCGCCCACCTGCTGGAGCCGCCGTTCCACAGCCTGGGCGTGCCGGAGGGCCTGATCCACCCGGTCGCCTTCGTCATCGCGCTGGGGACGGCGACCTATCTGCACATGCTGCTCGGCGAGATGATCCCGAAGAACCTCGCGCTCGCCGCGCCCGAGCGGGCCGCCCTGCTGCTGGTGCCGCCGCTGGTGGCCACCTGCCGGGCGGTGCGGCCGGTGGTCTTCTCGATCAACGGCTTCGCCAACCGGATCCTGCGCCTGCTCAGGGTCGAGCCCAAGGACGAGGTGGCCTCGGTGTTCACCGAGGACGAGCTCGCCCGGATGGTCAAGGACTCCTCGGACGCGGAACTGCTCAGCGCCCGGGACACCGAGCTGCTGCACGACGCCCTGGAGCTGGGCTCCCGGCCCGTCTCCGAGGTCGTCACGCCGCGCGAGCGGATCGTCTTCGCCGGCCCCGGCACCACCCCGGCACAGCTGGAGCAGCTCGCCGCCCGCACCGGCTTCTCGCGCTTCCCCGTGCTCGGCCCGGACGAGCGGGTGGACGGCTATCTGCACATCAAGGACGCGCTCGAACACGACAGCACCCGCGACCGCCCGTTCCCGCCCGGCACGCTCCGCCCGATCGCCCGCGTCCCGGAGGCGATGCCCCTCGACGACGTCCTGACCGCGATGCGCCGCTCCGGCACCCACCTCGCGGCCGCGATCACGACCGACGGGACCCCCCTCGGCCTGGTCACCATGGAGGACGTCCTCAAGGAACTGGTCGGCCCGGCTCCCGCCACCGGGGCCCGCTGACGCTCCACCCCCACGGCCCGTGCCCGGCCCCGCAGTGCGGGGGCGGCACGGGCCGTCGCCTTTCCGGCCGCGCCCCGATCAGTCGGGGCTCTCCGAACTCTCCGAACTCCCGGCGCCCCCGGCGCTCCCGGCGAGGAGGGTGTGCACCGTGGCGGCCATGGCCCGGCGGGCCTGATCCTCGCTCAGGCCGGAGCCGCGCCAGTGGTACCAGGCACTCCAAGTCGTCACCGCGTCCAGGCCGTTGAGCAGGTCCGTGCGCGCGGGCTCGGGCAGCGGGTCGAGTTCGGTGGCGAAGATCTGAGTGAGCCGCAGGCGGGCGAAGTCCAGCATCTGCTGGACGGCCTCCTGGATCCGGGGGGAGGGGTTCTCCAGCCGCATGATGGCCAGCCGGGCCGGGGTGACGCTCTCCAGAATCCGGGCGCGCTGCTCGGCGAGGGCCGCCACCCGCAGATCGCGCGGCCCCTCGGTGGGCAGGGGCCGGATCTGGGTGGCCAGTTGCTCCAGGCGGCGGTTGACGGCCACTTCGGCGAGTTCCGCCATGTCCGCGAAGTGGTGGAACACCAGCCGCCGGGAGACCCCAGCGCGCTCGGCCACCTTGTCGGCGGGGAAGTGCGCCTGGTTCTCGTCGATCAGCGACAGCATCGCGTCGGCGATCTTCTCCCTGGTCCGGCGCCCGCGTTCGGTGCGCCCGTCCGGGCCGGACCCGGTGGCTTCGCCCTGCTTCACGTGGGGCCCCTCCGCCCGCTCTTTGACATCTTTGCACTACGAGTGCAAGTGTACGCGTTGCACGGGGAGTGCAATGAGTTCGGCAAGGGCGCGCGGTTCGCCGTCCACGTCGGCACGCACGAAGGGGCGGTGCCGCCCGCCCCGCGCCCGTCCACTCGGCCAGCCACTCCACCAGGAGCGAAACCTTGCACCCCCGCCTCCGCCGCAGCGTGCCCGCGCTCACCGCCCTCGGCCTCACCGCCGGAGCCGCCGTCCTCGCCGCGCCCGCCGCACAGGCCGCGCCCGACTGCGGGCACGCCCCGGTCCAGTACTCCGTCGACGGGGGCACCCACTGGACGAACAGCGCCGCCATGCCCGCCCCGGCCGCCACCGTCCAGGTCCGACTGGCCGGCGAACCCACCGCCGGCTGCGACTACCACGTCTCACTCGCCTCCTACGCGACCCAGGGTGCCACCTGGGCCACCTCGGGCCTCCACACCCAGCTCGGCCGCGCCACCACCACCCTGAACCGCGCGCACTCCCGGGACACCCTCGACATCAGCGGCCATCTGCCGCCCTGCTTCGGCGATTTGGCGCTCTACAACGGCGAAGGCAGCTACGACGGGAGCGACAGCGACAACCCGCTGCCCCGCTACCCCGGCGAGCCGTACTCGGGCCTGGCCATCGCCACCTGGAACGGCGGAGCCGCGTGCACCTCCCCTACCCCGACCGCCACACCTACCCCCACTCCCACGCCCACCCCCACGCC